>CAZCUL010000026.1:0-5406 GCA_964501475.1 uncultured Verrucomicrobiota bacterium
GCGCCAAGCCCGGCCGCAAAGGCAAAACCAAACACGGGGACATTGACCAGATCCTTTATGGCCGCCGCTGAAGTGTTCATGGACAGCGCGGGGTTTCTTGCCTTGTGGGACGCGGGCGATGAACATCACGCGGCCGCCGTCCGGCTCCAGGACGAACTCGTCCGCAAACGCCGCCGTTTCCTGACTTCGGAATACGTCGTGGACGAGACCGCCACCCTGCTGCTCGTCCGCCACAGCCATGCGGCGGCGGTGGACTTTCTCGACACCATCGAACGCAGCGAGGCGCTGCGGCTGGAATGGATCGGCCCCGAACGGTTTCACGCCGCCGGCGCGCTCTTCCGCAAACACGGGGACAGGGAGTGGTCGTTCACGGATTGCGTCAGTTTTGCTGTGATGCACGAGTTGAGCGTCCGCGACGCCTTCACCACCGATCATCATTTCAAGCAGGCCGGCTTCGTGCCGCTGCTCAAGACCTGACTCCATTCGGATTTCCGAATTCGACATTCGGAATTCGGCCCATGCCTCTCTTTTGAACGCCCACCCCTCGGCGGCAGGGCTTGGATGGGCTCAGACTTGGAGAAGGGAATTGCATTGGCAATCGCTCCAAATTCGATACCAAAGGCGTTTCCGGGCGCCGGAAGAACCGGCTTGCAGCGCCTGACAGAGGCGCGCTCCGAAGCGCCGATGGCATCTCCCGCTCCTCGGCAGGAGACGGTAAAAGGGAAAGAAACGGATCGAAAGCGCTCTTACGAAACGATAGTGGATCAACTTCTAAAGACGACGGCAGCGAGTGAGCGGCGGACCATTCCCGGGTCTTTGTCCGGCGCCATGATCTTTCAGTTCGCTGTCGGCGGGGCATTGATGCCGTTCGTAACCGTGCTGTTGCGCGACTACGGGCTCGACATCACGCAGGTGAGTTATATCTTTCTGGCGTCCACCTCCACCCTGCTCGTTTTTCCCTTTTTCTGGGGGATGCTTGCTGACCGGTTCATTCCATTGAATCGATTGTTTACCATTCTGAATCTTTTGGCGATTGCGGCCCTGGTTGCCTTCTCGCTTCAGCGCACGTTCCTGGGTTTCCTGATCACGTTCACGGCCTTTTATGCCTGCTTTAATCCCACGCTTTCGCTGATCAATCCGCTTTGCTTTTATCATCTGGCGGACCCGCGAGCGCAGTTTGGACCGCTGCGGGCCTGGGGTTCGCTGGGCTGGATCATCCCGTCGATTCCCATTTACTTCTGGCTGGCGTCCGCGCCCGGCCAGGAATTGGGATTCACCGTTTATCTGGCCATCGGCTTCTGCGCCGCCATGGTGGGATTGAGTTTTTTTCTGCCTCACACGCCTCCGGGCACCACCGCCACCGCACCCCGCGTCGAACCGCGGATCGGCTATGGGCAAGCGGTCAGGCGCCTGCTGCGAGACCCGAATTATCTGATCATTCTGATCTCTTTCTTTTTGGTGGCGGGCTCGTTTTCGCTGCTGGTCTTTTATTCGCCGCCGCTTCTCGAGGATTTGGGACTGGCCCGCCGGTGGTTGGGGCCCATTCAGATGATCGGGGTGGGACTGGAAGTGGCCCTGTTTCGATGGCCGGCGGCGGCATTGCGGCGGCTGACTTATTCGACCACGATTGCGATGGGATGCCTGGCGCTGCTGTTGCGGCACGTATTGTTTGCGTTTGTGGATGACCTTTGGATTCTGGCAGCCAGTTATCTGCTGGCTGGCGCCGTGATTGTGTTCTATCACATTGGCGCCAGTCTCCTGGTGAACGCGATGGCGGCTGCGGAGGTCCGGTCCACCGCCCAAGCTCTCCTGGTCTTGTTCGGTTCAGGGATGGGGCCCATGTTTGCCAACTGGGTTTCCGGACGAATCGCTGCGGCAGCCGGTCAGGACCTTCGCCCCGTCTTTCTCTTTGCCGCGGTCCTGGCCGCTCTGGCGTCGGTTCTGGTGCTTTGGCGTGGAGCCAAAACTGGATGCCGCCGCAAGCGCGCGAAAGTGAGCAGGCAAACATTTTGCAGTCCATGACTCCGTCTCGTTCAGGGGTTCAAAGCGTGAAATGCTTGGCGAATTCTCTCCATGTCCTTCCCCATCCTCGTCGAGTCCATTCCGAATGAAGGAGAGGCAGGCTCGGCCGGGCCGCCTCAGCGTTTGCGAAGTTTCTATGGCGTGACCGGGGCGGTTTTCTTAGAGTCGGCGGCATGAACTGGCACGAAATGGTCGTCCTGGTCACGGGCGGCACGGGTTCATTTGGCAAAAAGTTCATCGAAATTGTGCTCCGGGAGTACCGGCCCAAGAAGCTGATTGTCTTCAGCCGGGACGAACTCAAGCAGCACGAACTGCTGCAAATTTACCCGGAAACGCCGGATACGCCGCTGCGATTCTTCCTCGGCGACGTGCGCGATCAGCAACGCCTGGAACGCGCCTTCCACGGCGTCGATATTGTCGTCCACGCAGCCGCGCTCAAGCAGGTGCCCGCCTGCGAATACAATCCCATGGAAGCCATCCTCACGAACATCATGGGGGCGAAAAACATCATAGACGCCGCCATCGATCAAGGGGTGAAAAGGGTCCTGGCCCTGAGCACCGACAAAGCGGTCAACCCGATCAACCTCTACGGCGCGACCAAGCTGTGCGCGGAAAAACTGTTTGTGCAGGGCAACGCCTATGTAGGCGAAGCCGGCACGCGCTTCAGTTGCGTCCGCTACGGCAACGTCGTGGGCAGCCGCGGCAGTGTCATTCCGCTTTTCCAGCAGCAGCGCAAGAGCGGGCGCGTGACGGTGACCGATTCGCGCATGACCCGCTTTTGGATCACGCTCGAACAGGGGGTGCGGTTCGTGGTTCGGTGCATCGAGCGGATGCATGGGGGCGAAGTATTTGTGCCCAAAATCCCGAGCATGAATATCGTGGAACTCGCCCAGGCGGTGGCCGGGGATTGCCAGGTCGAACAGGTCGGCATTCGCCCCGGGGAAAAGCTTCACGAAGTTTTAGTGTCTGAAGATGAAGCCCGGAACACGATGGAACTGGACGACATGTTCGTAGTCCTGCAGTCGTACCATCCGCAGTGGATCGAGGATCGCTGGAAGCAAGGCCGCCGGTTGCCCGATGGTTTCCGCTACGGCAGCGATAACAATCCGCATTGGCTCAAGGCCAAAGAGCTTCAGAAAGTGATCGGCGAAGTGAAATGACGCCTCCGCGCATAGAAGTGCTTCCCAGCGGCTCAGCTCCCTTTCCCATTCCCTACGCCCGGCAGGATGTTGACGAGGCGGATATCGAGGCGGTGGTGGCGGTGCTGCGTTCGGAGTGGCTGACGCAGGGGCCGGCGATCGACCGGTTCGAGCGGGCCGTGGGGGATTACTGCGGCGCCCGATACGGAGTGGCTGTCTCGAGCGCCACAGCGGGGTTGCATCTTGGCTGTCTGGCGCTCGGATTGGGGCCGGGGGATTGGCTGTGGACATCGGCAAACACTTTTGTAGCGTCGGCGAATTGCGGCCTTTATTGCGGGGCTCAGGTGGACTTCGTCGATATCGATCCCCGCACTTACAACCTGAGTGTGGAGCATTTGGCCGCCAGGCTGGCTCGCGCCGAAAAGGAGAATCGCTTGCCCAGGATCGTTGTGCCGGTCCACTTCGCCGGGCAATCTTGCCCCATGGCCGAGATTGCGGCGCTGGGAAAACGATACGGGTTTAAAATCCTGGAAGATGCTTCTCACGCCATTGGCGGGCGTTACCAGGAGAAAGCGGTGGGGGATTGCCGTTATTCGGATTTGGCTGTGTTCAGCTTTCATCCGGTCAAAATCATCACGACCGGCGAAGGCGGGATGATTATGACGAACCGGGAAGACCTCTACGAGAGACTGCGGCGCCTGCGCACCCACGGCATTACGCGCGACTCGAAGCTGATGGAGCACCCGGACGACGGGCCCTGGTATTACGAGCAGCTTGAGCTGGGGTACAATTACCGGATCACAGACATCCAGGCCGCGTTGGGCGTCAGCCAGATGACGCGATTGGACGAATTTGTCGCGCGGCGTCATCACCTGGCGAGCCGTTACGATGAGGCGCTGGCAGGCTTGCCCGTGAGGGTGCCGGAGCAGCAGCGGGACGTTTATTCGGCGTTCCATCTTTACGTGATCCGGCTGCGGAGAGATGGGGCGCGAAGCAGGCATCGAGCGGTCTTTGAAGGGCTTAGGGCGGCGGGAATCGGGGTGAACCTGCACTATATCCCGGCGCACTTGCAGCCATTTTACCGGCGGCTCGGTTTTGAGCCGGGGGACTTTCCTGAAGCGGAGAAGTATTACGGCGAGGCGATCACGCTGCCGCTTTACCCGAACCTGGACGAGGCCCGTCAGGACCAGGTCGTGGCGGTGTTGAAGAAACTTTTGTAGGCTGCGGAGTCGTCATGCTGTGGCGAGAGCGACTTCGAGGATTAATCCGATTTGTCGCAGTTACTCCTGATACGGGCTGATGAAGGAATAGAGACTGGATCCGGACATCTGATGCGGTGTCTGGCACTGGCGGCAGCCTGGACACATGCCGGGGGCGCTGTGGCGATGGCTGTCGCGCAGCCCTCTGAAGCGACTCTGCAACGACTGGCAACGCGGGCCGTTGAGCCTATTGCTTTGAAAGTCGAACGAGGAAGCGCGGCCGATGCGGAACAATTGGCGCGCTGGGCCCGGAAGCGAAATGCGGCTCGAGTCGTGGTGGACGGCTACCACTTCAGCTTCGATTACCAACAGCGGCTGAGGGCGGAGGGTTTATCATTGCTGGTCATCGATGATTTCGGCCAGCTTGGGCGCTATGCAGCGGATTTCATCCTGGACCAGAATCTCGGCGCGACAGCGCAGGACTATGCCAGGCGGGAGACGGGAACCCGGCTGTTGCTCGGCAGACGCTACCTGCTCTTGCGCGAGGAGTTTTTGAAATGGAAAGACTGGCGGCGCGAAGTGCCGGCGCGCGCGACAAGGCTTCTCGTCACTTTGGGAGGCTCCGACCCACCCAACGTTACTTCGAGAATCATCCAAGGCGTGGCCAGCGCCGGATTGGATGATTTGGAAACGACGGTCGTCGTGGGAGCGAACAACCCTCACCGTCAGGCGCTGGAAAGCGCGGCAAGCAGCACGAAGGTACGGTTCCTTCACAACACCTCGGAGATGCCCGAGTTGATGGCGGGCGCGGACATTGCCGTTGCCGCGGGCGGCACTACGGCCTGGGAACTGGCGTTTATGGGGGTGCCCACGCTGATGGTTGCCGTGGCGGAGAATCAGGTTCGAAATGTGCGCGCACTGGCGGCGGAAGGCGTCGTGGTGGATTTGGACCTCCTCTCCCCATCCCTCTCCTCCGCTCCAAGCGGAGGAGAGGGTACTCGAAGGGCGGGAGAGGAGGTTCCCGAGGCGTTGCACGCACTCGTTCC
>CAZCUL010000027.1:0-11790 GCA_964501475.1 uncultured Verrucomicrobiota bacterium
GCGAGGCGGTGATCGGCCCCGAAAACACGCGCAACCTGATGAAACGAAACGGCGTGCCGGCGGTCGGTGTGGTTTTGCGTCCGCAGCCTGGCGCGAATCAAATTGATATTGCGGATGCGTTGTACAAGCGGCTGGAGGAAATCAAAAAAGATTTGCCGCCGGACATCGAAGCCACCGTTGGGTTCGACATCACTCAATACGTGCGCCAATCCATTCTTGAAGTGCGCGAAACCATTCTGCTCGCGCTCTGCCTGGTGGTGTTCATCATATTTCTATTTCTGCGCACCTGGCGTTCGACGCTCGTTCCCACGGTGGTGATTCCCGTGAGTTTGATTGGCGGGTTTTTCATCATGTATCTGGCGGGCTACAGCATCAACGTGCTGACGCTGCTGGCGATGGTTCTTGCGATTGGCCTGGTCGTGGATGACGCCGTGGTCGTGCTGGAAAATATCTACAGCAAAATCGAAGCGGGCATGCCGCCGGTGGAAGCCGGAATTCGTGGAACCAAAGAAGTTTTCCTCGCGGTCATCGCCACCACTGCCGCGCTGGTCGCGGTGTTTACGCCGATGCTGTTTCTCGGCGGTTTGATCGGACATTTGTTTCGCGAATTCGCCGTTGTGCTGGGCGGAACGGTTGTCATTTCTTCATTCGTCGCGCTGACTTTGACGCCGATGTTGAGCGTGAAATTGTTGAGCGGCCACAACCGTTCGAAGTTCTACGAAAAAACAGAGCCGTTTTTTAATTCCATCACGAACAGCTACCGCTGGACTCTGACGAGATTTTTGAAAGTTCGCTGGATGGCATTTCCCATTTTGATCCTCGCCGCGCTGGCGACCTGGCTCATTTTCAAGCAACTCAAGAGTGAACTTGCGCCATTGGAGGATCGTGGACGAGTCCGCGTCACTGCGACCGCGCCCGAAGGAGCGAGCTTTGATTTTATGTCGAGTTACATGGATCAACTCGCCGCGCAAGTGACCGAGGAAGTTCCCGAAGCGGAAGTCATTATTTCCCAGACTTCGCCCGGCTTTGGCGGAATGAGTTCGGTGAATTCCGGTTGGGTTCGTGTGTTTCTCGTGAATCGCAGCCAGCGCGAGCATTCGCAAATGCAGATCACCGAACGCCTTCTCAACGCATCGCGGTCTCTGCCTGGGGCGCGCGTTTCTGTCATTCAAGATCCAACCATCAGCATCGGTGTCGGCGTCGGATCTCGTTTGCCGGTGCAATTTGTGATTCAAGCGCAGGACTTCGAAAAACTGCGAAACGTTTTGCCGGCGTTTTTGGATCGCGCCAGTGAGAGCGGCGTTTTTTCCCGCGTGGATGCTGACTTGAAATTCAACAAACCTGAATTGCGTGTGCAGATTGATCGCGAGCGCGCGCAAACACTTGGAGTGTCCGCCGCCAACATCGGGGAAACTTTAAACCTCGCCCTGGCGGAGCAGCGCTTCGGCTATTTCGTCCGCGAAGGAAAACAATATTTCGTCATCGGCGCGTTGTTGCGGGAACAACGCGATGAAAATCTTGATCTAAGCAGTATCTCTGTCCCGAGTCGCAACGGGGATACTGTGCGTCTTGATAATTTGGTAAATTTCACCGAGCAGGTCAGTCCGCCGCAATTGTTCCGCTTCAATCGTTACAGCGCGGCGACGGTTGCCGCATCGCTCAATCCTGGCTATTCACTGAGCCAGGGCGTGGAGGAAATGCAAAAGCTCGCGAATGAATTATTGGATGAAACCTTCAAAACCGACCTTGCTGGCGAAGCCCGTGATCTGCGCGAAACGGCATCTGGAACCATCTTCGCGTTCATCTTTGCTTTGGCTCTCGTTTACTTCGTTCTTGCCGCGCAGTTCGAAAGTTTTCGCGATCCATTTGCGATTCTATTTACCGTTCCGCTGGCACTCGTTGGCGCGGCTTTCTCGCTTTGGATTACCGGGCAGACGATTAATATTTTCAGTCAGATCGGCATGATCATGTTGATCGGTCTGGTCACAAAAAACGGCATTCTGATTGTGGAATTCGCCAACCAGCAGCGCGAACGCGGACTCAATCCTTTGGACGCGGTGCGCGAAGCGGCGGTGGCTCGGTTTCGTCCTGTGCTGATGACAAGTCTTTCCACCATTCTCGGCATTCTTCCAATTGCGCTCGCGTTCGGCGCTGGTTCAGAAAGCCGGCGCTCAATGGGGATTGCGGTGGTCGGTGGACTGATCATGGGAACGGCGCTGACGTTGCTGGTGATTCCTGCTGTTTACACTTATTTGGCAACGCGACGTTTTCATCGAGTAAGCTCGGAGGAATCTTCCGAAAAGCAGTAGTGGCACGGGCGTCTCGCCAGGCGTCTTCGCCCGTTTGTTTTTATTACTGATAACTTATAGGAATTTGCTTTTTCACCGGCCGGGGGAGAGGAGGCTCATGGGGAGAGAGGAGGTTTCTGCTCGCATTCGGGCATTAACCAGCCCCTTTTCTACCAGTTATTTTCCTTCCGTTGCCGCACCTCGTTTGTTACAAAATGACTGTCCCGGCATATTATGAACGAAGCGGAGTGGCTCACCCGAAAATCTCGCATTGACGCCAGATTGCGCTCCATCCATCCCGCCTGGAACATCATCAAATACCGGCCCGACCTCGACACTTCCGCGCTCGATGCGCACACCGTAGAAGAATTTCCCACTGCCAATGGCCCTGCGGACTATGCCTTATTTGTCAAAGGCAACTTGCTCGGAATCATCGAAGCCAAGAAAGTGACGGTGAATCCTCAGAACGTTCTCGAACAGGCCAAGCGATATGCATCCGGAGTCGTTGAGGGTCCCGGAAACTGGAACGGTCTTAAGGTTCCTTTTCTCTATGCGAGCAATGGCGAATTGATCTGGCATTTGGACACTCGAGCCAGCAAGCCCGCTTCCCGGCAGATCAGCAATTTCCACACACCATCCGCGTTGGAAGCGCTGTTTTTGTTCGATCCAAAGCCATGCTATGACTGGCTGCTCGACACCCCGCCGGACATTATCAACCGCCTGCGCGATTATCAACGGGCCTGCATCCTTGCAGCCGAAAAGGCGATCATCAGTGGGCGGCGCGAACTCCTCGTTGCAATGGCTACCGGAACAGGCAAAACGTTTCTGACCGTCGCCCAGATTTATCGACTGCTCGAAAGCAAGCTGGCGCGTCGCATTCTCTTTCTGGTGGACCGCAAAGCGCTCGCGGCCCAGGCCGTGCGCACGTTCAACGCGTTCGACACGCCGCAGGGCAACAAGCTCACGAACGAATACGAACTCTACAGTCAGAAATTCCAGCGCGAAGACTTTGGCGACGACGAACCGTTCGATCCGCAGGTGTTGCCGAACGAATATCTGACCGACCCGAAGCCGAGCCAGACCTTCGTTTACGTCTCCACCATCCAGCGCATGGCGCGGAATCTTTTCGGCGCGGAGGGTTGCTTCGCGCAATCCGGCGGTGACACGGAGGCCGAGGCGGACGCCGACAGGCTCGACATCCCCATTCACGCTTTCGATCTCATCATCGCCGACGAATGCCATCGCGGTTACAACGCGCAGGAGATGAGTGTCTGGCGCGAGACGCTGAATCATTGCGACGCCATCAAGATCGGTCTCACCGCCACGCCCGCCGCGCATACGACCGCGCTGTTTGGCGCGCCGGTGTTTCGCTACACGGTCGAGCAAGCCATCCTCGACGGCTACCTCGTGGACTACGAGCCGGTCGCCATCAAATCCGAAGTGCGGATGAACGGCGTGTTTCTCAATGAGGGCGAAACCATCGAGCGCGTGGATACCGACACCGGCCAGAAGGCGCTCGATCAATTGGAAGACGAACGCCAGTTTGACGCCGGTGCAGTCGAGCGCGACATCACGGCGCCTGACAGCAATCGAAAGATCATCGAGGAAGTCGCCAAATACGCCTACGAACATGAGGCGGCCACCGGTCATTTTCCGAAAATCCTCATCTTCGCCGTCAACGACATCCCGCACACTTCGCACGCCGATCAACTCGTCAGAACCTGCCGCGCTGTTTTCAATCAGGGCGACGATTTCGTGAAGAAGATCACCGGCAACCCGAACGTGGACCGCCCGCTCCAGCGCATCCGCGAGTTCCGCAACCGCCCGAATCCCAAGGTCGTCGTCACCGTGGACATGCTCTCGACCGGCGTGGACATCCCGGCGCTGGAGTTCATCGTGTTCCTGCGCCCGGTGAGTCACGCATCCTGTGGGAGCAGATGCTCGGACGCGGCACGCGCCTTTGCCCCGACATCAACAAGTCGAAGTTCGTCGTTTTCGACTGCTTCGACGGCACGCTCATCCGGTATTTCCGAAACGTCTCCAGCTTCGACATTGAGCCGCCGGGCCGGACGCCGCTCACGCTCCCGGAAGTCATCGAGAACATCTGGCAGAACGTGGACCACGATTACCACGTGCGCATCCTGGCCAAGCGCCTGCGCCAGTCCGTTTTGCAGAAGGCTTTCACGGGGTGAGCTTGTTTTGACACATCGAGGTATACAAATGGCGCACAAAGTTCTTTGAAATGGAACTATCTGCGCTACTTTTATCCCGAAATGACCGAAGCTCATGGCATATCCGTTACCAACCGCGAACGTCTGGAGGTTTTGCACAGGCGACTAAAAGGCCCTTTTTCTGTTGCCCAGGCGGCAAATGTCTGGGCGCTTGATGCAGCGCGGGCGCGGCGGTTGGTCGCGTATTTGGCGGCGCGCGGCTGGTTGAGCCGTGTGCGTCGCGACTCTTACACGACCGTCCCGCTGGGAGCGTCATCGCCGAAGCAGTGGCGCGAAGACCCGTGGGTGGTGGCGGCAACGACATTTGCTCCGTGTTATCTCGGCGGTTGGACGGCGTGCGAGCACTGGGGGCTAACCGAGCAAATTTTCCGCGAGATGATTGTTTTCACGACACGGCGCGTGAGGCATCGGCGGGAAAACATTCAGGGCACTCACTTTCGAGTCAAGGTGATCGCCGACACCCGGATGTTTGGTCTCGTTGATGTCTGGCGCACACAGAATCAGGTCACGCTGTCCGATCCGTCGCGAACGATTGTGGATTTGCTGGATGATCCGCCGCTCGGCGGTGGGATGCGGCATGTCGCAGACGTGCTGCGAAACTATTTTGAGGGAGCTTCCCGAAACGATGATCTCCTTGCCGACTACGCGGCCAAGATTGGAAACCGTGCCGTGTTTAAGCGGCTAGGTTATCTGCTCGAAACGCTGGGCATCAGTTCAGCGAAGCTCATGGACCTTTGTGCTTCGCAAATGAGCACGGGAGTCAGTTTGCTCGACCCGAGCGCGAAACCAAGCGGGCCAATCCTCACACGATGGGGATTGCGCGTGAACGTGAAACTTGCCACCGACGCAGGATGATCACGCGACTGGACATCGAGGAGCGCGTGCGGGAGTGGGGACTGCGCGAGGACGTGGTTGAAAAGGATTACGTCATCGGTTGGGTGTTGTGGGGAATTGGTACTGATGAAACGCTCTCGACAGCTTGGGCGTTCAAAGGCGGCACAAGTGTGAAGAAGTGCTATTTGGAAACGTATCGTTTTTCGGAGGACTTAGATTTCACAGTGCTGCCAGGCGGGCCAATTCGTACAGAGGAATTGTCGCCAATCCTTCAGCGGGTGCTGGAACGTGTGCATCAGCAGTCGGGCATCGTGTTTACGGACCGCCCGCCGCTGTTGAAGACACATGCCTCGGGCAACTACACCCAGGGACGCGTTTACTACCGTGGGCCGCGCAACACTCCAGGAGTGGCGAGTCTGATACTTGATCTGAGCGCATCGGAGAAAGTCGTGCGTCCGACGGTGCGGCAAGAGATTGCGCACGCGTATCCAGACAAGCTGCCCGCTCCCGGAACGGTGCGTTGTTACAGCTTCGACGAAGTGTTCGCAGAGAAAATCCGCGCGATGGGTGAACGAAGCCGTCCTCGCGACCTTTACGACATCATCAATTTATTCCGCCGGGACGATTTTCGCAGTCAACCCGACGTGATTCGCCAAGTGTTGATTGAGAAATGTTCGTCGAAAGGCGTGCCTGTGCCGACGTTCGCGGCTATGGAGTCATCGCCACACCGCCCTGATCTTGAAAATGAATGGGGAAACATGTTGGCGCATCAGTTGCAGGAACTGCCGCCATTCGCGGATTTTTGGAAAGAATTGCCAGAGTTCTTCGATTGGCTTGAAGGGCGTCTGGTTCGAGAAGAACTGGCCTCCGCGCCGCAGGCTGCCGGCGAAGAAACTGACGAATCATGGACTCCCCCTGCGACAGCTTGGACATGGGGCGAGGGTGTGCCAGTCGAGTCACTTCGCTTCGCGGCGGCCAATCATCTGTGTGTGGATTTAGGCTACGGCAATTCTGTCAGACGGATTGAGCCATATGCCTTCCGCCGCACGAAGGCTGGCAAGACGCTGCTATGTGCGGTCAAGGTTCAAACACGCGAATCGCGGACGTATCGGCTGGATCGCATCCAATCCATCAATGTTACAAACCAGCCTTTCAAGCCTGTGTTCCGTGTTGAGATAACCGGCAGCGGACATCTCTCCGTCCCGCAATTGGCCAGAACGACCACCGCGCAGCCATTTCGAGCAGTCTCGACTTATCGCGGTCCGCGCTTGGTTTACATCATCAAATGCACAAGTTGCGGCAAGGAATTCAAACGGAGCAAAGCCGATTATGTGTTGCGTCCGCACAAGGGCCGCGGCGGTTGGCAATGCCCATCACATACTGGTTACTTGGTTCGCACCAGTTACGAATAGAAGATGTCCCGAAGTGATGGAATCTATTGCAACATTCTCCGCGAAGGCGGCGGGTTGCTGGGCGACGTGTTCGCGCAGGCCACGCCGCGTTTTAACAATCCAGTCAACCTCAAGCGCGTCATCGCCATGATTGACGAGGAGGATTGGTCTGCGATGGACGTGGACGTGAAGGGCGCGGCGTTCGAGGGCCTGCTCGAAAAGGCCGCCAGCGAAGGCAAGAAAGGCGCGGGCCAATACTTCACGCCCCGCCCGCTCATTCAAGCCATCGTTCGGGTAATGAAGCCCGACGCGCGCGGGAAGCAGGGCTTCACCATTTGCGACCCGGCGTGCGGCACGGGCGGCTTCCTCGTTTGCAGTTACGAATGGCTCGTGTCCAGGGAAGTCTCCGGCGGCGTGTTCGACCGCGCGGACGCCCGGCGCATCAAATCGCAAACCTTCATCGGCCAGGACCTCGTGCCGCGCCCGCGCCGGCTCGCGTTGATGAACCTCTTTCTCCACGGCGTCGAGCCACACATTTATCTTGGCGATGCCATTTACGAACCGGACCGCGGCGAACGTTACGACGTGGTGCTCACCAATCCGCCCTTCGGCACGAAAGGCGCGAATCAAGCGCCCGACCGCGACGACTTCACTATCGAGACCAGCAACAAGCAGCTCAACTTCGTCCAGCACGTCATGACCGCGCTCAAGCCCGGCGGACGCGCCGCGATGGTGCTGCCGGACAACTGCCTGTTTGAGGGCAAGGCCGGCGAAGTCTTCGAGTTGCTCATGCAGGATTGCGCGCTGCACACCGTCCTGCGCCTGCCGCGCGGCACGTTCACGCCTTACAGCCAGGGCGTGAAAGCCAATGTCATCTTCTTTCAGAAAGGCCGGCCCACCGACGCGGTCTGGACTTTCGACGCGCGCTCCAACGTACCGGGCATCACCAAGAAAGATCGCCCGCTCACCGCGCAACATTTCGCCGAGTTTGAAAAGTGCTACGGCAAAGACCCCAACGGCCTGAGCAAACGGTCCGAGGCCGGACTGGCCAATAGGTTCAAGAAGTTTCACATTTCCGAGATCAAAGAGCGCGGCTACAAGCTCGACGTGACCTGGCTCAAGGACGACTCGCTCGAAGACGCCGATGAATTGCCCGAACCCCAAGACCTCGCCGCCGAAGCCATCACCGAACTGGAAGCCGTGGTGGACGACCTCCGCGAAATCGTCGCGCTCGTGGAAAAGGAAGAAGGTGTGGAGAAATGAGCCGGTCTGGGAGCGTCAAAGCAAAGCAACCCCGCACCCCACCGATCACGGAGCTGCTGCGGCTCACAGAGCCGCGCTCCGAGAGGTTTCCGCAAAGAGAATGAATTCTGCGCTGACAACGCCGCGTGACCCTGCTAAAGTCCACCCATGAGCAAAGCCGAGATTCTGCAAGAATTGCCCAAGCTCACCAAAGAGGAGCGTTACGAAATCCGCGTCAAGATTGCCGAGATGGACAATGACGACTGGCTGGACGAGGATGATCCGCTCACGGACGAGGAAAAGAGATTGATCGACGAACGCCTGGCGGAGCACGAAGCAAATCCTCAGTCCGCCATTCCGTTGGAAGAATTCAAGGCGCGATTGAAGGAAAAGTTTGGCCGGTGAGCTTCCGGCTCGAACTCCGGCCGCAGGTTTCTGTCGATGTCTCCGCTGCGGCAGCGTGGTACGATGAGCAACGACCCGGATTGGGAGCGGAATTCGCGTTCGCGGTGGAGCAACGCCTCGATGAACTCCTTCAGAATCCCTTGCTGCCTCGCGTCCGTGATCGGAGTCGCGGCGTCCGGTGGATTTTCCCGCGTCGCTTCCCTTACCGCATCATCTATCGGGTCACTGGGAAAACGATTCTCGTAATCGCGATCATCCACGCAGCGCGGCATGACCGGCATTGGAAGAAGCTCGTATGAACCACGGAGGCCCACGGATCAACACGGAAGCGGAACCCGAGACGGGAAGTCCCGGGGGGATGATCGAGAACAGCCCGCCGTTTCAACGGTGGGTTGCGGATCAGAATGGGAATAAGTCCCGGCAGGGACGAAAGAGGATGTCCGGTTTATCCCAAGCATTCTTCCGCCCCTCCGGGGCTTGGGGGATTTGGGGGTGCGATAACCCAGCGATGAATCGCTGGGCTATTTTCGGGTGTCCCGGCGGGACAAAGACAAACGGAGGGACGGATCAATGAGTGACGAGCTGCCGCAAGGGTGGGCAAGTGCGTCCGTTGCCGAAGTCATCGAAGACTTCCAGCCGGGCTTCGCGTCTGGTGAAAAGAATATCGAAGGCGGTGTCTCGCATCTGCGGATGAATAATATCGGGCTTGATGGCAAATTGGTGCTCGACCTCGTTCGCACCGTGCCGAAGGAACTTGCAAAGCCGCAACACAACCTAATGCCAGGAGACGTTCTGGTTTGCACGACGAACAGCGGCGCATTGGTTGGCAAGTGCGCCTATTTTGATTTGCCGGGGAGATATGCGTTCAGCAATCACCTCACGCGGCTTCGCCCGAAACGCGACGTTGTTGATGGTCGTTTCCTCCGCTGGAATCTCTGGCTTCATTGGAAACGCGGCGTGTTCGACGACAAGTGCAAGCACTGGGTCAACCAATCCACGTTGCCGAAAGACGCATTGTTGAAAAACGAAGTCGTTGTTCCACCGCTCGCCGAGCAGCGGCGGATTGTGGCGAAGCTGGAGACGGTGTTGGGCAAAGTGGACGCCAGCCAGCAGCGGCTGGCGAAGATTCCCGTCCTGCTCAAACGCTTTCGCCAATCCGTCCTCGCCGCCGCCTGCTCTGGTCGCCTCACCGCCGATTGGCGGGAGGAGCGAGATACGCATGATGCGCAAAGCGTGGATGATTTGCCGGAAGGTTGGCAGAACGCGCCGCTCAGCAAATTCTTGGAAACTTCATTTTATGGGCCGCGTTTCGCCAAGGAGAGTTACGCATCTGAAGGTGTGCCAACCATTCGGACGACCGACATGCGCTTCGACGGCTCAATCGTTCTGACGGACGCTCCGCGCATCAAACTATCGCGCGAAGAGCTAGAGAAATATCGTTTACGACACGGCGACCTTGTCGTGACACGAACTGGCGCGACCATTGGAAAATGCGCCGTGTATGACGAGTCGCGCGGCCCGGCGATTCCTGGGGCTTACCTTATCCGTTTTCGTTTCAAGCAAGACCTGGTTGCGCCGAAGTATGTCCTTCGGTTTTTCATGTCGCCTGCGGGTCAGAATCTTCTGATTGGCGGCTCAAATGCCGTCGCGCAACCGAACGTGAATGCGACAACGATTTCGCAATTTGTGATTCCAGTCCCACCGCTCCCCGAGCAACAGGAAATCGTGCGGCGAGTGGAGGGATTGTTCGCGCTGGCCGACCAGCTTGAGGTGCGGTTGGCCAAAGCGCGCGGGCAAGTGGACGCGCTCACGCCCTCCCTCCTCGCCCGCGCCTTCGCCGGCCAACTCGTCCCCCAAGATCCCACCGACGAACCGGCCTCGGCGTTGCTCAAGCGAATCAATTCGAATGGAGAATCCCATGCCACAAGATGACTCCCTCCTCGCCCGCGCCTTCAAAGGAAAACTGTGAGCCGCGGGTGCCTTAAGATATTCGTGCTGCTCGGATGCGTCGTTGGCATGGCAAGCGGCTGCGCAATCCGGCCACGCACTTCTACGCAAGCACATGCGATTCATCGCTCCGCCGAAATGGTGGAAGTGCTTAACGCGTTGCGGAATGACATCAATGTTCAGTACGGCTTCCGCAATGGGGCGCCGCGCATCAACCTGGGGCCGTGCGGCCGTTTCGCGCGAGACTTTCGCGAATGCTGGAACGCTCGGTTTCAGCAGCCCGTCACCATCGCATTCATCATGGCAAACAATGACTCATCGAACTGTTATCACGTCCTCACGAAGCTGCCGGACGGCCGGTATTTCGATGGTGGAAATGGAGTAATGACGGGAAAGTTTCTCACCACGTTGTATCCCGACGGCAACGTCGAGGAGATGAAGGACTTCGATCTCGAATTGCTGGACAGGCGTTCTTATGGACTGGGACGAACGTATCCAGAATGCCCAAACTACTCTGACGAGTTCACTCGGCAGGCTATCAAGAAGCGATTGTCCGAATTACTGACGAAGCGATAGAGCAATGATTTCCCTCCACATTAAATCGCAGGCGATAGGTGAACCCGCTGAAGCGCCTGCGAGCCGAGCCCGCGTAAAGCGTCGCCGGGAGGCGCAGACTGACTGTTTACCGAGCAGCACCGTAAAGCGGTGCCAGACGGTAGCCGGAGGTCGAAGCGCAGCGGAGACCTCCGGTAGCGCGTAATAAAAAAAATGCACCCCAAAGCGGGTGCCAGAAGTTTTGGCAATTCCCCGGCGTGGATATGTGCGGCCGTCCTTCACATTTCTTTGGCAGATTTGCCTGAAAGGCCTGACGACATCTGGCACCTCCTTTTTGGGGTGCATGCTCGTTTCCGCAGGCACCGGAGGTCTTCGCGTTGCTCCGACCTCCGGCTACCATCTGCCAACCCTTCGGGTTGCCCGCCTCACCGACGAACCGCCTTATCGACGAACCGCCTTACTCATCCAAAGGACTCCGTACTCCCAAACCGGGTTTCTGCATCACGTGCGTGTAAATCTGCGTGGTCTCGACACTTTCGTGGCCAAGCAGCTCCTGCACTGTTCGGATGTCGTACCCTTTTTCCAGCAAATGGGTTGCAAAACTGTGCCGCAACGAATGGCAGGAAGCGGGCTTGCTGATCCTGGCCACGCGCACCGCCTCCTTCACGGCTCGTTGCAAGCTCGTTTCGTGGGCGTGATGCCGCCGCAGCCGCCCCGTCCGGGGATCCACGCTGAGTTGCGCCGACGGAAACACATATTGCCATCCCCAGTCCCGCGCCGCACGGGGATACTTGCGCGCCAGGGCATACGGCAAATAAACCTCTCCCCCACCAGCGGCCAGGTCCTGTTCGTGAAGCAGCCGCACCCGTTCCCAATGCCGCTCCAATTCCCGCTTCA
>CAZCUL010000028.1:0-2588 GCA_964501475.1 uncultured Verrucomicrobiota bacterium
GTCGCAGCGTAGCGAAGACCTCCGGTAAAAGGTGTCATCAGGATGCACCCCAGCGGGGTGCCAGAGCTTCAGCTTTGGTAATCGAGTTCCAGGCCGGCAGTCGGACCGGCGTAACTGCCTTAGCTAAGCTAGGGCTTGTCCCAAGAGCGTTATGCTCCTGAACTTTGTCGGAAACTTTGTCGCGAACTTTGTCGCAATGCCCCGAAATTCATTCCATTACTCGACAAAGTTTCCGACAAAGTTTGGGTGAGGCCGTTTTGGGACAAGCTCTTCTCTTTGCATTCTGACCGGAGGTCTCCGCCACGCTGAGACCTCCGGCTACCATCTGCCAACCCTTCGGGTTGCACCACCAAGCGCGTTAGAAACCTTCTGTCGTGCTGGAATCGCCTGACGCGCTGCGGCTGATGCTTCGCACACAGCCGCGGTCCGTCGGGGCTTCGCATGAACCGCAATACGGCGAGTCCTCCCGGCGCGCCGCATCCGCGATCAAATCCGCCGCGAGTATGCAATCAGGCCGAGCAGCGGGATGGACAGCAAAAGAGCGGTCGAGCCCCCGTCCGGGACAGCGGACGCAAAACTTTGTCCCGTGTTGGGCGACCCGGCAGTAGCGGCCATGGGAGACGCCCAGGTAAAATCGCCATAGCTGCTGCCTGTTCCGATCAACTGAAGGGACCAACCGGCAGGAGTGCTGTCGGATTCAGAGACACCGATATCGGCACTTGTCATGCCGTCGGCATCTCCGCCCACCGCTGTGAATGCCCCCTCGTAACTGAGGAACTGGAGGACGCTGCTGGCCGAAACAAGCGCGATCCCGTCCGGGCTGCCATTCTGAATGCCTGAAACGGCAAACGAAAGGGTGCCGAAACCATTTTGTTGGTTTGGGATGGAGCCGGAAAGAGCGGCACTGCCGTAGGAAGCACCATTACCCCCATTGTAGAGCAGAAGACTGAGCCCGCTTAAATCGGTCCCGGCAAGTCCGGCGATTTCAACGAATTCGCCGGAATCGGTACTCGTGTTGTCGTAATGGATTTCATTGATCCAGATGCTGGCGGACTGAGACGGAATGGTTGCGAACAGTAAGAGAAGAGACACCCCCAATGTTGAGTTCATATCTGTACCTTGGATTTGGAACACCACCTATTTTTGCCTGAACGTCACATTGTTCAAACGAGATCCTCTCGGAGGAATTCCCGGTTGCACGAACCCCCTCGGCAACAGCCGGCGAACAATGCGCGGCGACAATGGCGGAGTTTTTCATCCTAAGTCAACAGAAAGATTTGAGTGTGATGAAATGGATTGAAATGGATTGGAGTGGAGCGCCGGTCTGCGACCCGCAGCAGCGCCAGAGGAACAAGGTTGCGCGAGAACTATCCGGAGCCTCGGCGCTCTCCAGGGTGCTGCGGCTCACAGAGCCGCGCTCCCTTGCTTCTCGTTGATTTTCGCAACGTCCTCACGTCGGCCACCATGGAACGAAGTTAAGGCTGTGTCCTGGCGCGATAAAACTCGAATGCCTCATCTGCAGGCCATTCCAGGATTCCAGCAGGCGCGCTGTTGGTTGTGTGCGGAACCCACTGCATCAGATCGTTCGACTTATCGATGACGATCGCGCCTTCACTCGGCCCGCCAATCACCTCGACGCGAAATACCCCGTTCGAAACGCCAGGGCTGGAGAGGCTGAAAGGCGTCGAGTTCGTCACGGTCAGCGTCGCGCAGTTGGTCACGCTGTTGCAGTGGCCGGTTACTTCCACACAATATTCCCCGGCATCCGCTACAGCCACCCCAGTGACCGTTAAAGTGTTGTTGGTCTCATTCAACAATACTTCTCCGTCCTTTCGCCACTGATACGTGTGCGGGCCGGTCCCGCTGGCGACAGTGCTGAAGCTCGCATCCGTCCCGGCGTTTGCAGTCAGGTCATCGAGCGGCGTTGCCGTCGTGTTGGTCAACACGGTCAAGGTCGCGCAGTTGGTCACACTGTTGCATTGGCCGGTCACTTCCACGCAATACTCCCCGGCATCGCCAGCAGCCACGGCACTAATGGTCAGGTTGATGTTGGTCTCGTCCAACAACAACTGCTCACCCTTCCGCCATTGATAGGTGTGCGGACCAGTTCCCTCAGCCGTCGTGCTGAAGGTGGCCTCTGCTCCGGGGCAGAGAACCAGGTCGTCCAACGGCGTTGCGGTCGTGTTGGTCAACACGGTCAACGTGGCGCAGTTGGTCACACTGTTGCACTGGCCGGTCACTTCCACGCAGTATTCCCCGGCCTCAACCGCAGTTACAGCGGTGATGGTGAGGCTGCTGTTGGTTGCCTCCAGCAAAAGCTCTCCGTCCTTGCGCCATTGGTAGGTGTGCGGACCGGTTCCCTCAGCCGTCGTGCTGAAGGTGGCCTCTGCTCCGGGGCAGAGAACCACGTCGTCCAACGGCGTTGCTGTCGTGTTGGTCAGCACGGTCAACGTGGCGCAGTTGGTCACGCTGTTGCACTGGCCGGTCACTTCCACGCAGTATTCCCCGGCCTCAACCGCAGTTACAGCGGTGATGGTGAGGCTGCTGTTGGTTGCCTCCAGCAAAAGCTCTCCGTCCTTGCGCCATTG
>CAZCUL010000029.1:0-10818 GCA_964501475.1 uncultured Verrucomicrobiota bacterium
GACGACCGCGCCGATCCGGCGTATGCAGCGGCCGTCCGCCAGGCGGAACGCGATGCCGAACGCGTCAAAGTGCTCGCCAGCTCATCCACGGGAATTCCCGACGCCGGAGCGGTGGCCCTTTTGCGGGCCGATCCTTACACACAAGGCCCGAAGCTGTTTGCCCGCCATTGCTCGAGTTGCCATCGTTACGACGGACACGATGGTATGGGCCTTCGCCCCGCCGACCCGCAGAGCGCGCCGGACTTGAAAGACTTTGGAACCCGTGGCTGGATTGCCGGATTGCTCGATCCGGATCGCATTGCCACCACGAATTACTTCGGAGGAACCAAATTCAGCGACGGCAAGATGGCGAAGTTCGTGAAAAAGAAGGTCCCGGCCTACTCGAAGGAGGAAAGGGAAGGATTGCAGAAGCTGATCACGGCGCTCTCGGCGGAGGCGAACCTGCCCTCGCAACGGGCGGCAGATATCCGCGATCTGGAGTCGATCAAGGAAGGCCGCACGCTTCTTCAGGATGAGTTCGGCTGCACAGATTGCCACCAATTTCAGATTGCGGACGAAGATGCGTCCGCGCCGGACCTCACCGGCTACGCGAGCCGCGAGTGGTTGATCGCTTTCATATCGAACCCGGCCCATCCGCGCTTCTATGGCAGTCGCAACGATCGCATGCCGGCCTTTGGCGAAGAATTGGTTTTGAGCACGCAAGCCGTTGAGAGCCTGGCCGACTGGCTCCGCGGCGATTGGTACGAGCCCGAGGGAGAAGTGGCGGAGCGTTCTTCAGCGCCCTAAACCCCGGAGCCAATCTGCGGCTGCGCTTATTGTTTCCCCAACTCTGACAGGTAACGAATCAAATCCCGAAACTCAGCGCGGGTCAGATGATTCACCAATCCGGACGGCATGATGGAACCGAGGTTTCGGCGTTCCTTGATCTCGGTGGCCGGCAAACGCACTTCGCGCCCGAGGAGGACATCCCGAAGCACCAGTTCACCTTTATCCTCGGTGAGCTTGTAGCCTTGATACGTCGTCCCGTCTCGCAGCGTGACCTCCAAAGCGCTGTATCCTTCCTTGATCTCCTGGTTGGGTTCCAAAACCGCCCCGACAATAAAATCAACCGGCTGTCCCGAACCGATCGCGTTCAGGTCCGGTCCGCTCGTGCCTCCCTGCCCCGCGACCGCATGACACGCCGCGCAATTCAGGTCGGCTCTTTGAAACAGGGTTTCGCCGCGTCTCGGATCGCCGCTGCCGCGCACCTCGGCAACAAACGCTTCCAGCTCAGCGCCCGAAAGCCGCCACGGCTCTCCTTCCAATCCCGCAGCCTCATTCAGTACTTGAGTCAAGCGGGCATCCTGCCGGCCAGACGAAGACATAATCCGCAGCCCGATTTTTGCGGCGTCCGGTTGCGGCTTCTTCTCCGCCGATGCCCGTGCCAGCGCTTCGGCGCCTTTCTCACGCCGGAGAAACGCGACAAATACTTCCTCTGCCAATGGATCGGCCACGCCCCCGGCGAACAGCTCCGCAGCCGACCGCGCGGCCACCGCCAGGTTCAGTTGCGTTAACGCCGTAATGGCCATCGCGCGAACCGATTCCGGTTGCGAAGCGCCGGCCAGCTTTACAAGCACATCGCGGCTTTCGGATCCGCCAAGCGCCCCCAGGGAATTCATGGCCGCTTGCCGGACCGGGCGCGCCACGGCTTTATCCATGGCCAGGTCCTCCAACCCCGGCCGCATTGAGGCGACCTGCCAGAGCCCCGCCAACTTGACAGCTTCGGCCTGCAAACGCTCGTTTGGATGCCCGACGAGCGGGCTCAGGAGCGCAGACAAATCCCCGCCCGGACGGGCCTTCCGCACGCGGCTGCTCTCGGTTAACTGAGCTAAAACCCGTGCCTGCATCTCACTATCCGGCACACCGGAGACACGATAGGTCTCCGGCTTGAAGAGCCGGAGCAACGCTTCGGCGTCCCCGGCGTTGGCGACGATCTTCAAAAAGCTTTCCCGCGTGGGAGGCGCGATCCGGTCTGAATCCAACAATTCAAGCAAACTCCGAAATGTGTCGGGCGAACCGTCGGCCGCGAGAACAAATTCGAGCCGCCCTTGACGATTGCCGAAGGCGAGGCGTCCGGCTTTGAAGGCGGGCAGCCAATGCGGCTTGAGCACATAGACCGCTTGCCGAAGCGCATAATCGAGAAACGGGTCGATGGACCGGTCCAAGACGGCGGTGGCCACTTCGATGGCCTGTTCGCTCGGGACACAGGCGGCCGCCACCACCGCCGCCAGGCGCACGCGCGGATGTTCGTCCGCCACGCAGGCAGCGAGCAAGTCGAGCGGATTATCGAGGCGATCCTGCCAGCGGCCCACGACGGTTGCCGCGTAAACCCGCGCGGGTGCCTCCCTCGCTTGCAGAAGGCGTTTCAGCAATTCGGGCCGGACAACCTCATGGGTCTCGAAAACTCCGAGCGCTTCAAAGAGCCAATGATCACAAGCGGGATTCTCCTGATCGAGCCTGTCGATCCATCGATCCAACGCTCTGACAACCTCGGGGGTATCGCGCTCCGCAAGCAGCCGTTTGGTTTGATAACGAATCCAGCGTTCGCGTGATTTCAAATGCTCCAACAGTTCGGGCGTGGACAGGCTTTCGAGCTGAATCCGCGCCGCCAGCGGCCGGCCTTTGGCCGTGATCCGCCAGATGCGCCCATGGCTTTTGTCGCGCGCCGGATGGCGAAACGAAGCCTGGTAATGCCCGATGATCGGGTTGTACCAGTCCGCCACGTATATCGCGCCCTCCGGTCCGATCTTCACATCCACTGGCCTGAAACTGCTGTGGCTTGAGGTCAAAAGCGGCGGCAGGTCGGTGACTCGGAACCCGGAGCCGTCTTCCTGCAAGCTCAGATGGAAAATGGAGTGATTCATGAAGCCTCCCGCCAGCCAGGTGCCCTGCCACTCTTCGGGAAGGTGCCGCGTTCCCACTGCATCCGCGCCGCAAAGCTTGCGTCCGTTGTGCCCCTGCCAAATCTGTCCCAACTCCACCCGCTGATGGTCCCGGATCAAAATGGGGGTGAGATAGAAGATTCCATGTCCGTTCCCCGCGACCACAAACGGTTCACCCCAATCGCCAAAAACAAATCCCCAGGGGTTATGGGGAGCCAGACCGTTGCCAAAGAAGCCGTCGAGCCGCAGCCGCCGGGGACGCCAGCGCCAAATGCCGGCTTCGTGCAGCCGCTCGATTCCCCAAGGTGTCTCGACATCCGAAAAGGCGTGCAAGCCCTGGCTGAACATCAATTCACCGCCGGGACTCCAGCAAAACGAATTGATATTCTGATGCGAATCGCCTGTGCCAAACCCGCGAAGCAAAAGCCGGCGTTTCTCGGCGCGACCATCGCCATCGCCATCCACAAGGTGCAGCAGCTTTGTTCCGCTTCCGGCATAGAGGCCGCCATCGCCCCATTCGATGCCCGAAGGAATAATCAAATCCTCCGCGAAAACGCTCGATCGGTCGGCGCGCCCGTCATGGTCGGTATCTTCCAGCACTACGATTCTGTCCTCCAACTTCCGCCCGGGAACGAGCTGGGGATAGATTTCGCTGCAGGCCACAAAAAGCCGCCCGCGCGGATCGAAACGGATTTGAATGGGGTTCGTAACGCCGTCCTTCTCGGACGCGAATAGATTGACTTCGAAGCCTTCGGCAATTCGAAAAGACGCCAGTTGCGCCGCGGGATCGTCGTGCTCGGCCGCGGGCACTGAACCAGAGCAGCAAGCCATCCAGAACAGCGAGAGCGCTCGACGAAGAATGGCGCGCCAGCGTTTGGAGTGCCTCGAGCCTGCTCCCGCTTTTCGCACACTCTCTCCTCCGCTCGAAGTCGGGAAGATAAGGTTCCTGGCTCGAAACCCGCGACCCTTTCCTCTCGGAGGAGCCGGGGTGACGAGGCTCATTTCCAAAAAAGTCAGGCCCTCCTCACGCCGGCTGCTGCGAATCATCGAAGGGAGGGCCAACTGAGTTCCGGACATTCGCTTGCCTCTCACTTCCGCGATCCTCCGATTGCGCCTGCCGCCTTTTGCGCCAGCTCGTTGATGCGCTTCTCCTCGGCTGCAATGAGCGGGCCGAATTGCTCGAGTTCCGCAGGGAACCATCGAATCTTTGCATCGCGATGATCACGGCTGCTCGGCTGCTCGGTCCGGTCTCCGTGCAAAAAGGCCCAATTCATCGGCCGCCAATAATGAAACCACAACCGGTTTTTCGCGATGATGGAGGCGCGCAACTGCTCGGCGGGAGCCGGCGCCAGTTCAGACCTGCCGCGTCTTGAGGCGACTTGCCCGAACTTGACGCCGAGTTGCCCGGCCGCAACTCGAGCTGCTTCCCAATGACCGGCCTCCGTCCAGTGAATGCCGTCTCTGGTAAATTCAACCTCGCCTCCGCTCCGCGAGAGAAGCGGCGAGAAAAGGTCAACGAAGGCCAAACCCCGCCGCGCCGCGATTTCGCGAATGGCATCGACATACTGGCGCAACTCGTCATTGCGTTTGGACAGGTCCGGCATGGGCGGACCTTTTGCTTCAAAAGGCGTGGGCGATAACAGAACAATCCGCTGGGTCTGATTTGTGAATTCGTCCAGCAGCTTATCGCAGGCATGGGCGAAGGGCGCCAGGCCAGCCGCGCCTGCCAGCGCTTCCATCTGACCGAACTGTGCGAAAATGACCGTGGCTCCGACGCGCTCGAACTGCTTCCGCCACGGCGCAAAGTTCAATTGGCGCGGCTGCTCGAATACGGTGTCGCCTTCCCAGGCCATGTTGCGGAATTGCGCGCCTGCTTCGGAAAATGCGAGAGTCAACAGCAACTCGAGATAACCATTCTCCTGCGCAGCCACCATGTTTTCCCCGCCTGTAAAGACGACCGCATCACCCTCCACCAGTGAAAATGTGCCCGGCGCGGCAGGGACTTCTGCAAGAGCCAACAGCAGAACCGCAATTCCGGAAGCGAAGCGGCCGGGCGGCCTCATTTTAAATTCTCCTCCGTATAAAGCGAGAGCTCAAGCAGACGCTCCAAAAGCTGGTCGGACGGCATGCCCACGAAATTCTTAAGCACGAGTTCCTTCGAGTAGAGCCGGCAAATGTAACGCAGCTTGAGCGCTTTGCTCCGCGAGGCAAAGACGAAGTCGCGATGCCCGTTGTTAACCACCACCACATTCTGCTCCACCAGGAATTTCGAACGCCAGAGCTCGCCCGGTGCCTTTTGAAACGTGTAGCCGGGAATTCCGGTTTTGGGCGCGTCCGGCGCCCGGTGCTCCGGCAGGAGCGACTCCGCAACCGTAATCAAACCTTCGGCCTGGCAGACAACTTCACCTTGAGTGGCGCTTGCTCTGATCCGAACCAAGCCGGGCTCAGCCGCGGCATGGAAGGTAACAATCTCGCCGGTCTCGTTTTCCAGCCGCCCTTCCCCTTCCACAATTTGCCATTGAAATGAAACATCCTGCTCGACGACGTGGCGGGCCCGGTCGCGCGGGATGGCGCGGATGTTCTTCAAGCCGTTCACCGGCACCACCGCCGATGCCGGCGACATCTTCACACTATAAAGCGGCCCGGCATATTCGAAGAACTGCTTCTGCGGCTCGGTGGATTCCGTTGCGACACCATTGAGGGAAACACCCTCGATTGACCCGTCTGTCTCAGTCGGCGGCATTGGGCGCTTGCCGGCCTCGGCGCGGACTTCGAACCAGTCGTATTCCTCGGCGGGCAGCGCCAGCAACGCTTCCCTGAGCGCCTTTTGAATCGAGCGAAGCACATCGTGGCTGGCCCGCTCTTCCTCGGCCCGTTGCTGTTCCTCGATAATCCAGAGCAACATTTTCTCGATTGGCGCGAGATCGGCCCCGAGTTGGTCGAGCGCTTCGTCGTAAATAATCCCGCTCCGGGTCCCCGGTGTCAGATTCAGATAACCTGCATCCACAATCCCCTGCAAAAAGCCGCTGGTCCACGGCTCCTTTTGAAACGCCGGCAACAATGTGATTTGATCCAGCACGCGCGTCCCGAGCCGGTAAAGCCCCACCGCATTGCCCGGATCATGGCGGTTCAAATAGAGCTCGAGGTAGATCGGGCGCTGTTCCGGCAGCGCTTTGCCCAGTTCGTGCAGGAGGCGTCCCTCAAACTTGCGCGGCTCGACCTTGAACTCGGCCCGAGCGGTGCGATCGATGACCTTGATTTCCACACCCGAGTGGCGGATGCGGTCCCGGAGTTCCGAGGCCAGATACCATTGGATCTTTTCGCCGCTGAGTTGCTTCAACCCTGGCAGGACGGGTTTGATGGTGAGCTCGACGCCCGGTTCCGCAAAAAGCGCGCGCCGTTGCGTGACTTCGTAGGTCGGCGCCCCTTTCCGCAAATGCATTTGATAAAGCTTGCCGTCGGCGCCGGTGGAACTCAGGTAGAGATGCTCGCCCACGGTCCAAAAGCTGAGCAGCCCGATCCCGAATTCGCCTTGCAACCCTTCCGCGCCTTCCGCTTTGAGGCGGCGCTTGATCGAATCGCAAATATGCGTGGCCACGTACCGGAAATCCGGCAGGCCTTGCTCGTCTTGGCGGATGCCTTCGCCATCGTCCTTGATTCGCAGGAAATGCTCATTCTTCTCCCGGCCGCGGGTCACTGTCACCTGCCGGGCGCCGGCATCGATGCTGTTTTCCACGAATTCCGCCACGGCTTTGAGCGGATTCGCCTGCGACAACGCGATGATGGTAATGGCATTCCAGTCGTCTCCAATCCGGAGCTTGCCGGAATGCGAATTTGTCTTGTCGCCGCTCATACCGAGTGAAATCAATGACACTGCCGCCTGATCGAATCGAATCGAAAGTGTGGCCGACTCTAATCCGGCGCCACTCCCCGGCGCAAGCCAGCCGTCGCGCTTTGCATATTCGTTCGCTCAGGGACGTAGGACGAGGTCCCTTCCTCTGTTGTCCGCTCGGCTAAACCTGTTCATAGAACTCGAGGTCGGGCACGGACTCGACGCCAAAGGGGGCGCTATTGACCGTTCCCACTCGGGCCTCGCCTTCGCTGATGCTCAACGTCGGCCATCCTGCCGGACTGCGCCGGTAAAGGTCGGGATGGTGGCGCAAGACCTCTTCCTGAACGGCGGCGGGGAATTGCGACAGGCCGGCATGATAGTGGTGCCCGTTGCGCTCGACGCTGTAAATTCCCATTGCCGCCATCGCCGCCAGATCCTGAAGCAGCGCCACCGGCCCCACGTTGCACAGGTCCTCACCGCTCATCAACCAGGGCCGGCCCGGCTCCCGATTGCTCCGATGGCGGATCAGGCAAAAGTTCGCGACGCCCTTGAAAACCCCTTTGCAGTTCTTATGGCTCGTGCCGGAGTAGCCCAACCTCAAAGCGCGCGAGGCATCCGCAATCGCTCCATCGGACTCATCGATGATCATCGGAGGGTGGCCGGGCCAGTTTCGGAAAGCGGGTTCCACTTCGGCATCCAGCGCCATTGCGCGATGCACCGGTTGCTCGACAAATAACAGGTGGTTAAAGAATTCCGGCAACCTATTGGCCAGGTCAGCC
Organism: uncultured Verrucomicrobiota bacterium; assembly: GCA_964501475.1. GTDB lineage: Bacteria > Verrucomicrobiota > Verrucomicrobiia > Limisphaerales > CAZCUL01 > CAZCUL01. Next base: position 7,533 of record CAZCUL010000029.1, read on the forward strand.
CAGTATTCACGGAAATCCTCCATGGACTTGAATTGCTCATTGCCGTCCAGGCTGAATGCGTAATCGCGCGGCGCATACCGGCCAATAACCCGGGCCGCATCCGAGAGCCGCGCTGCGTCAGTCTCCAAATCTCCCGTGACCTTGATTTTAAAATGCCGCAGACCGTAAACCTCGATGCACGCGGCCAGGCTTTGCGGCAACCCGTCGGCAAGCCTTTCCTCCGCCGGCACGTCTTCGCATCGCAGAGGATCGGCCAGACCGACCGTGTGCCGGACCATGATCTTCTGCAACGGTCTCTCCGGCAGGAAATCGGACGGTGCCTTGCCGGAAAGTTCGCCGTGAACGCGCCCTAAATCGATTCCGAAACGATTCTCGCGCAGCATCCGGGCAAACGAAACTTTTGCGCCGCGGCAAACAGCATCAATCATTGCCCGTTCGACCACGGAAGTGCCGAAGTGAACCAGCAACGGCGGGAGGCCCCGGCTGCGGCCCCACTGCTCCTGGTGCTGGTAGAGCGACCACCAAAGGTCGAACCCGGTGCTGCCTTTCAAGCCCGCCGCGGTTTGAAACGCGTGCCGAATTACCTCCAACATCTCGGCGATCTCCGCTTCGACCGGCGCATCAGGATTCTTGGAAAACCATTTCGGCGGCAACAAGTCGGCGGAGACTCCGCAAGCGCGCATTCCATCCATGTCCAACTCGATTATCGCGAACAAATGCGGGACACGGGTCATGGTGGCGATGCCGTAGCGAAACGGCATCCGGGTTTGCAGCCATACCTGGCGAAGATCGAAGTTCGTGACCGTAATCATTCCGGAAGGCGCGAAGGTAGCGCGTTTGCGGCGATCAAGTCCATCGCGCGTTCCGTGGCGGATTCAATCGCAAAGAGTCGAACCCGCGCTGATGTTTTTCGCACTGGCCTCCGCGCGCCACGAAACCACCCGCGTGGCCGCGCTTAAAGGAAAGCCCAGCATTGGGCGCTGGTCCGCCGCTGAACTCGTTCAAGTGCCACTACTCCGGATAAAATGTCGCGTACGCGATTTTTTCCGGAGGCGGGAGGGGGCCCGCCCTCCTCCGTCAACTCCATCAACAGGGGGTAATCCCAGAGTCGAACTGACCGCGGCTGCGCCCTGCGCTTCCACGCTTTCGAGCTTCAGTGCGGCTCGGGTTCTGCGGGCGCCCTCAGGGAAGGCTTACGCCGATCTGGTAGAATTTCTGGAGGGCGGTTGGGTTCGCATCGCCCAATGAATCCAGTCCGCCGTTGCCTGGCACGTTCGTTTGGCCGGCGACCGGGCTCCAGCCGTTGCCTCCCACAAGATTCGTTGAGCAAAGGAGGGAATACTGCCGGTTCGACGAGCTTTGGAATGAGACCGTCAGGGGCGGGCCAATCGCAATGTCCTGGATGCGGAAGTAGGATAACGGATCGGTCGGGTCGGTGTCAGCCCCCCATTCCTCGCCGGTGGTTTGCGGGTCGTTATCCGGATTCTCACTGGCCACGTTTGGATCGGCCGGGTTCAACCCGTACTGCCAGGTCCATCCATCAGGAATGCCGTCGCCATTGGAATCCGCGTCTGGCAGGAGAAATTCATAGGCGCCGATGTCGAAGATGGGCGTGCCATTCCCATCGCCGTCGAGGGGGCGTGGAACTCGAGCAAAGTCATTCGATACCGTCACCGTCCAATTGGTGACCACGCCGTGCAGATTGGTGATCGTGATGGTAACACTAATCACATTCGAGCCGAAATCGATGCAGGGGCTGCCGGACTCCAATTGGAAGTCATTGCCAGCCAGATTCACGAATTGGGGATTAGCGTTGATGTTTCCGGAGCCCCAGGTGAGCGTCGAATTGGCAGAAACCGTGGCAGCGCTTTGGCCCCCTTCCACGTCGGAATAGCTAACGCGCGCATGGGAGCCGCGGTCTTCGGGCCAACTGCTGTTTTTGAGATTCAGCGGAAGCGGGCAATCCCAGACGATGCAGTTGATGATGGTGGCCCGGCCGCTTCCCGGGACCAGACAATAAGGCGCGACACGCCGGGTTTCGTGATCGCGAAATTCGATCCCTTCTCCGCAATTGACAATGGTGTTGTTGATCAGGACGGCGTCGCAACGGTTCTGCATCGAGACGCCATACCGGTTACAGTTATAGACGAGGTTGTTGATCATGACCGGCGAACCGATATCGCGCAGCACCACCCCCGCGTCCGGAGCGCCCGCAAAGACATTCCCCACAATGATGGCTGAGCAGCGGGTGGGATTAAACAGATCGTCGGAGGCCGGGTTAACCAGCATATTGTTCCGGATGAACGACGGCGGGATACTTTCGCCATAGAGATCGATGTCGTCATTGTCGCCCCGGTGGCCGGTGAAGAAGCAGTTCTCGACCAGGACGCAAGAGTAGCGGGTATGCACCCCCTGCCCGATGTTAACGAATCGACAATGCCGGATGTTGGCGGTGGCGTCGCCCGGATAATCCCGATCGTCGGAAATGATGGCGATGGCATCCCCTTGCGCGCTCGAACCGCCGTCGGGCAAATTCTGAAAAAGACACCACTCGATATCGAGATGCGATGCCACCGCCACCACAGCCTGAAAGTAATTGCGCGGAAAGGAGAAAACAGGCGGCGGTCCGCAATCCGTGGCGTAGTAATCCTTATGATCGCCCTGGCAATCGGAATACTCGATGACACAATGCCGCAATAAACTGTCGTCTGCCTGAAGGAACAAGAGCCGCCCCCAACGCTGGCCCGCCACTTCTCGCGTAAAGTGAATGGGCGCGTTGCTCGTTCCGTCGGCCAGGAGGCGACCATGGACGCGCAGGGTGGCGCCCGCCTGCATGAGGAACCTCGTCCCCGGTTCGACATTGACCACCACGCCCGGCGCGATTACGACCGTGCCCTGCACGACGTTGGTTCCGGACCAGGTGGTGTCATTTGTGATCTGTCCGGAAATCATGCCGGTCGCAGCGTGGAGATCGGCCGCAAAGAGGAGTGTTCCGGACAAACAAGCCGGCAGAAGCATCGTTTTCAAAGACATATCAGAATCCTTCGGAGAGCCCGTTACTCAAGCTGTGGCCGCACAGAACTGCAGAAACGCTTCGGACGATTCGGGTGCGGATTGTTGCGACCATACCAGACTTTTCCCGCGCTCGCAATAGCGCGATCAGGACATCAGGACAAAAAATGAGCGGCGGTTTCGGGCCGCCGCTGCGCAAGACAACAATACCAGCGCTTAGACTTCGTCCAAGCGACCGGTGCTGTCGCCAATTCTTTCAGCTCCCACACCCATC
>CAZCUL010000030.1:0-8725 GCA_964501475.1 uncultured Verrucomicrobiota bacterium
TTCCGACGATATTGCGCAGGGCGACCTCGGTTGTTACGGGCAGAAGCTCATCCAGACACCGCACCTCGATCGCATGGCGCGGGAGGGGACGCGCTACCTGCAGGCCTACACCGGCACGAGCGTCTGCGCGCCGGCGCGCTCCTCGCTGATGACCGGGCTGCACATGGGGCATTGCCCCGTGCGCGCCAATCGCGAGATCCAGCCCGAGGGCCAGATGCCGCTGCCGGAGGGGACATTCACTGTGCCGAAGCTGCTCAAGCGCGAGGGTTACGCCACGGCTTGCGTCGGCAAGTGGGGCATGGGGATGTTCCAGAGCAGCGGCAGCCCGTTCAAGATGGGCTTCGATCATTTTTACGGCTACAACTGCCAGCGCCACGCGCACAGCTACTTTCCCACCTACCTCTACAACGACGACCAGCGCTTCGAATTGCCCGGCAACGACGGCAGCAAAAGCGTGACGGCCAAAGGCCCGATCTACGCGCAGGCGCTTATCGCCGGCGAAACGTTGAAATGGGTCCGCGCCAATAAGGACCGGCCGTTCTTCCTCTTCTATGCCGTCACGCTGCCGCACGGGGCGTTTCAAATCGACGACCAGGGGATCTACAAGGACAGGCCGTGGACCGAGCGGCAGAAGAACTATGCGGCAATGGTCTCGCGCCTCGACAGCGACGTCGGTCGCTTGCTCGATCTCCTGCGGGAACTGAAGCTCGGCCAGGACACGCTGGTGATCTTCTCCGGCGACAATGGCTCCTCGTTCAATCCCGAGTCGGAGATTGGCCGGCTGTTCGACCAGACAATGGGCGGCAAGCTGCGCGGATTCAAACGTGGAATGTACGAAGGGGCGCTGCGCCAGGCGGCGATCAGTTGGTGGCCGGGCACGGTGCCGGCCGACCGGGTGACCGAGGAACCGTGGGCCTTTTGGGATTACCTGCCAACCGTGGCCGAACTGGCCGGCGCCAGGCTGCCCAAAGACGTCAAGGCCGACGGGCCTTCGCTGGCGTCGTTCCTCAAGGGCGGTCCCGCGCCAAAACGTGACTGCTTCTACTGGGAACTCCACGAAGGCGCGTCCATCCAGGCCGTGCGCTGGGATGACTGGAAAGCCGTCCGCAACGGCCCAAGCCAGCCGATTGAAATTTACAACCTGAGTGAGGACGTCAGCGAAACCAAGGACCTCGCCAGTGCCCGGCCCGAACTCGTGGCCAAGGCGGAATCGCTGATGAACGACGCGCGTGCGGACGATTCCTTGAACTGGCCAATGCGCGACCGCCACGGCGCCCGGCGCAACCCGAATTCAAGCCGTCCGAATGCCCCGTAACGCGGCGGGGAAGGCCGATTGAATGAATCAATCCAAGTCACTGCCACGATGAAGACTCGACACCGGCCTGCCATGACATATCGATTCCGCTGGCTTCATTTATTGCTCTGCCTGGCCATCGTTCCTGCGGTGGCCTGCGGCGCGCCGGGAGCCGCGACGCGACCAAACATTCTGTGGATCGTGGTGGACGACATGTCCGCCCACTTTTCCTGCTACGGCGAGACGTTGATCAAGACGCCGCATGTGGACCGGTTGGCGCGTGAGGGCACGCGCTTCACGCGGGCATTCGTCACCGCGCCGGTTTGTTCGCCCTGCCGTTCCGCACTCATCACCGGGATGTATCAGACCAGCATCGGCGCCCATCACCATCGCAGCGGGCGCGGCAGGGAGAAGATTCGTCTGCCTGAGGGCGTGACGCCGGTTCCGGTCCTGTTCCAGAAAGCCGGTTATTACACCTGCATCGGCAATGGTCTCCCGGGCGCCGCCCGTCGCGGCAGCGGGTTGGGAAAGACGGACTACAACTTCGAATGGGACGCCGCGATGTATGACGGCAGCGACTGGGCCGGGCGAAGGAGGGACCAACCGTTTTTCATGCAGGTGCAACTGCCGGGCGGCAAGTTGCGCGGCGGCTCGAATGCCTCAGCCCGCAGGCTCGCCGAGCGCGCCCGGGCTGAACTCGGCGGCGCCACCGATCCGGAGAAAATCACGCTCCCGCCCTATTATCCGCGCGACCCGGTGCTGCTGCGCGACTGGGCGGCGTATCTCGACTCGGTCCGGTTTACCGATGAACATGTGGGCAAGGTCATCGCCCGGCTCAAGCAGGAGGGCATCCTCGACCAGACGCTCGTCATTTTCATGACCGACCACGGCATCAGCCACGCGCGCGGCAAGCAGTTCCTCTACGACGAAGGCACCCACATTCCGTTCATTGTGCGCGGGCCGGGCATCGCCAATGGCAAGGTGCGCGACGACCTCATCGAGCACATCGACATGGCGGCGATTTCGCTCGCCGCGGCGGGCATCCCGATCCCGGCCTGCATGCAGGCGCGAGACGTGTTTGCGAAGGATTACCGGCCTCGCGATGCTGTGTTCGCCGCCCGCGACCGTTGCGACGAGACGGTCGAACGTCTCCGCTCCGTCCGCACCAGCCGGCATCTCTACATCCGCAACTTTCATCCGCAGCGGCCGCATTTACAGCCCAACGCCTACAAGGATGGCAAATCAATCTTGCAAACACTCCGCGCCCTTCACGCGGCGGGCGCGCTCGATCCGCTCGCGGAGAAGCTCCTTTTCAGCCCTGCCCGCCCGGCGGAGGAACTCTATGACTGGACCAGCGACCGCTGGCAGGTGAACAATCTCGCAGGTGATCCTGCCCACAAAGCGACGCTGGAGAATCTGCGCGCCCGACTCGATCGCTGGATGGTCGAGACTGGTGATCGCGGCCCCGAATCGGAGGCCATGTATGACAGCGACATGCGGGTCTATGTGGGCGGTCGGAGGCAGGGTGGCGGCGAGGGGGAATCAATCACCGAAAAGAACATCCGCCTCATGAAACAATGGGCGGCGGAGGGGAAGTGAAACCATTGCGCGCGACCCGGCTCAGCGAGGACGCTTCGCCCTACCCACAGCGCATGTCCATGAGTGGTTCGGTGAAGGTCGTCCGTTTTGTTGGGCTCGCACAGCCTGTAGAGCTGCTCGAAAGGATCACGGGACCGCGTTGATGGTCTGATACAGTTCATTGCGCAGGACCGTTCCATCCGCGGCCCGAATGTTCCACGACACTTTCATCTGCATGACCGGCTGCAACGGCGGCGTCTGCAAAAACACGGTTCGGCCATCCGCCGCCAGCCGCGCGGCTTCAACTGGAACCGGGTCGCGTCCTTCCGTCTCCGGGTTCTTCACCGAGTAGGGCGGCGAACCGTAGCGATCGATCCACCGGTAGTTCCATTGCTCGATGCTGAAATTTTGCGGATCGGAACTCTCCTCGGGAGCGAGCGGATCGCTGAAGGTCAGCTCGATGCCATTCGGTTTCACGCTCAACGCCACCGGCAGGTGCAACGGGCGGGCGGTGTAGCGCACGCGATGAAAGCCGCCCGGCTCGACACCCGCCGTTTGCCAGACGCTCAGGCCGCAGACGTAAAGATGCTCGTCGTGCGGACTGAGCCGCGCTCGAATCAAACCCGAGGGAAAGCGCATCGGCAGCCGGATCGTTCCGCCTTGCAGCACGCCGCCAACATTCTCCGTCAAAACCAGGGACAGATTCGCTTTGCCGTAAGAGGTGAGCAGCATCTTTCCATCAAGCGGGCCCCAGCGTGAGCTTCGAATCCAGACCGGGCTGCCCGGCGAATTGTCCACCGCGTGAGGAATCCAACAAATGGGCTGTTCGAAATCGGCCGGCCGTTCCTGGCGCAGGTGGGCCGTCGGCAGGAATCCATGAAAGGCCCCCTCGCGCGCCAGTTGCAGGGAACAGGTGGGCAGCCAATGGCCCTCGTTGTCCGTGTAAACGATCTGATCGTCCGACCCGATTGCCATGCCGTTGGGCCCGCGCAGGCCATCGGCGAAGGGACGCAGCGTTCGGCCGTCCGGCGAAAGCTGGAAGAGGATTCCCTGGTGCGGCGTCTTCACGACCGGCGGCCAGGGAGCGCCGTGCGCGAAGTAAAAGTTGCCGCGCGAATCCGTTTCCAGGTTCAGCGTGAAGGCATGAAAATTCTCCGCCACCATCACGCCATTGTTGAAATTCTCGTAGTGGTCCGCCTCGTCGTCGCCGTTCAAATCGCGCAGCCGTGTGATCTGATCGCGGCCGAGCACATAGACCTGCCCGCGCACCACTTTTATGCCGAGAGGCTGATACAGCCCGGTGGCGAAACGTTTCCAGGAGAGTTCGCCGCCCGCATCCCGCAACCCTGAAACCAGCCAGACGTCGCCGCTCACGGAGCCGAGCAGCGCGCGATCGGCTGAAAGAAAATCCAGCCCGCCAAAGCGCAGCCAGGATTTCCACGGGTTCTCCTTCGGGACAGACAACGTGTCCACAGCCAGCGCGCCGGCCTGGACGCCCGCAATGGCCCGTGTCCTCAATGGCTCGCCCCAGCGCGGCGGGCCGCCCCGGCACAGTTGGGCCAGGTCGGGCACCGGTCCCAAACGCGACAGGTGCGCGCCCAGTCGCGACTCCATTTCCGCCAAACTCACAGCCGGCTCCTGGCCGATCACAATGCGCAGCCGCCGAGGTCCAGTCAGTGGCGGAAGACGGAGGCAAAGATGTCCTTCGAGAATCTGCCATTCCGCGCCGGGCGGCATGCCGTCGAACGCCAGCAGGCGGTTTTCGGATTCGGACGCCAGGCGCAGCGTGCCGCGGGCCGCCCCCGGTTTTGGGCCATGCAGACGCGGGTCGCGTCCCTGGACCTCCAGCAGGCGCATGGTGAGACGCGCGGCGGTTTGGCCGAGATTCAATGTGCGCGTGAAAAAGGCTTCGGTTCCAATCCGGAAGAAGCCGGGCGATTCCAGGATGTCGCAATCACCGACCGCAGAGGAGAGCACGACATTTGTGCCATGCAGGAATAAGCCGCGGTAGCGAGCCGCGGTTTCGGGCAATGGCCCGTAGGGTTGCGGGCGCGGATCGGCAAACGAGTCCGTGGCTGTCCATCCCGGCCCGGCGCCATTCCGGAAATGAATCCGGCCATCGATGGTGGGATTGCGCTCAAGCCCATCGCGTTCCGGATACCAGCGGAGAAAGCCGCCTGTCCAGCCGGCGGAGAAGCGCAGCAAGTCCGTGTCGAAACAAACAGCGGCCGGCTCATCCGTGGCGGTCTTGATGGCAATCCCCTTGTAAGTCACCGAGCCGCCTTCGCCTCGAATAGTCCAGGAAACGAACGGACCGTGGTCCATGTGGTTCATGCTCGCGGCGGAGGCCAGACAGGCACTGGCCGCGAGCGCGAGCAGGAAACTCCTCGCGACGTGAACGGAATGGCTGGTACTCATGTTCACCTTCCATGCTGCCGAAACGCCGCCGGCGGCGCCATGCAGAATTACGGGCTCGGTTGTTGGAAATCTGACCGCCCGGTGGGTGGACCTTTCATTCAGGCGCCCGATAAGGCCGCGCCGCTGCCGGGCGTGGGGATCGAGAGAAGAAGTGCGCCGGCGGACATCGGGAGGTTGCCACTGAGTGGTTAGGTGCCTCGCAAGCGCTGTCTGCAATTCCTCACCCCGCCCCCCTTCCGACCAGGCTGATGACCTCCCGCAGGAGCGCCTCCTCCATCTCGACCAGGTGACACTGCTCCGGGAAACGCCCTTCGTTCACGTCGGCGATGTATTCGCTGAAGGCGGCGATTCGTTCCCGTTGCAGGCGGCGGTGTTCTTCCACGAAATTGCGGTAGGCCTTGGCGTGGCGCGGCGGGCGCTCCTCGTAGTCGCCAAGGATGTCGTCCGAGAAAAGAAACTGGGTGTCGCAGCCGTTGCCCGAACCGAGCGACATCAGGATCATCTTTGTCTGCGAACAGAGGAAGCGCGCGAGGTTGTGCGGCACGCATTCCAGCTCGGCCGCGTAGGCGCCGGCGTTTTCCAGTTCCTTCAGGCGGCCATGGAGTTGCCCGGCCTCTTCCACCGTTTTGCCGACGGCCCGATAGCCGGTCCAGGTGACGTGGCGCGGAACCATCCCGAGATGCCCGACCACCGGAATCCGTTCGCGGGCCATGGCCTCGATGATGAACGGACTGGCGGAGCAATAGACCGAGCTGGCGCCCGATTCGAGGGCGCGGAATCCGACCCGAATCGCCTCCTCGGGCGATGCCAGGCCGTGCGGCGTGGCGGCGGAGAGAAAGCTGATCGGGGCGGCCGCCACGAGCCGGGGCAGCCGCGCCTGCGCCTCGGGCGAGTCGAAGCTGCAACTCATCAGGTCCACGCCCGCCTCTTCCGCAGCCGCGGCTTCCTCGGGCGACTTCACGTGAATGTGGGTCAGGCAACGGTTGCCCTTGAGCTGCTGAAGATCGTAAACGGTGTATTTCTTGCGAGGTCTGAGCATGCGGAAAGAGTCGCCGGGAAACGCCCTGCCATCAATCTCCATTCGGCGGAACGTTACGACCGGGCAACCACGAACGGACACGAGTTCCAGGGACCAGCCCGGACGCGGCGCGAAAGGCCGCAAGGAGCCGTGCCTGCTTCCTTGAAGGTCGTCCGCCGATGGCCGAAACTGCGTCCCGATGGCCGAAACATCAAACCCGCACGATCCCTTCCGCGAGGCCCGGAACCAGGACGGCGTCCTCGAGTGCCCGTTCCAGGGCGAATCGATGCCCATGATCCTGAGGCACGCCGACGTGCGGGAGGCAGCCAAGGATTGGAAGAGGTTCAGCTCGGACGCGCCGTTCCGCGTGCCGATCCCGTCGGAAGAGGAGTTCCGGACAATGCGGCAGTTGCCAATCGAGACGAACCCGCCGGAGCACACCGAGTATCGCGCCATCGTCGAGCCGCTCTTTCAGCGCGCGAAAACTCCCGAGGTCACAGCCCGGGTCGAGCAATTGGTCGCCGCGCTGCTCACCGACGCCATGGGGCGGGAGTCCATCGAGGTTGTGCGCGAGTTTGCGGTGCCTTTGCAGTCACGCGCGTTGGCGCATCTCCTCAACGTCCCCGAAGCGGAGGCGGAAACGTGGATCGGCTGGGGAATCCATGTCTTCCGCGATGGCGAATCGAAAGGCGCGGCCCTGGAAAGGTATCTGCACCAGCAGTTCGACCGCGCCGAGGCCGATCATGGCGACGATTTCTTCAGCGCACTGGCGAAGGCCACTTTTCGCGGTCGCACGCTGACACGCGAGGAGATGATGGGGTTCGCCAATGTGACCTTTGCGGGCGGACGCGACACTATCATCCACAGCATTTCCTCCATCATCGCCTGCCTGGGGAGGAATCCCGATGCTCTGGAATTCCTGCGGGCCGATCCGAAGCGCATTGTCCTTGCCTCCGAGGAATTCTTCCGCGTCTTCATGCCCCTGACGCACATCGGGCGCGTCTGTCCAGTGGATACCGACGTTCACGGGGTCCAGGTCAAAGCCGGCGGTCGCGTTTCCCTGTGCTGGTCCTCGGCGAACTTCGACGAGGCCGTGTTCGACGCGCCGGAGGAAGTCCGCCTCGACCGGAAGCCCAACCCGCACCTCTCCTTCGGCTTTGGCCCCCATCTCTGCCTTGGCGCGCCCCACGCGCGCCTGATTGTCCGCAGCCTGCTGCAGGCACTGGTGGAGCGTGTGGCGACGATATCGATCCTGCGCGCCGAGGAACACATCGAGAACGAAGCCCGCTACCGGCGCGCGAACGGTTATGATTCGCTGACCGTTCGGTTCAGAGGCCGCTGAATGGATCCCCGGCACGACCCGCCGGGCCCGGGCAAGCTCATGAAGCGAACTTTTCACCGCCTGCTCGTCTCGCACCGTGCGATTAACTCTTTTCACGGAATGGGAAATCCTGTTACAAAGCGGTTCTTGCACGAGACCTAGCTTGTGGAATACCAACCCGCTTCGCGCCGGCCCATCGCTGATGCGTTCCGAAGCACTGCCCACGGTGCGGTGCGTCTCTGTGTTCGATTCGACATCCATCCGGATGCCATCTCCTATCTGTCGATGGCTGCGTCTGCCCTGGCGGCGCTCTGTTTCTGGCAGGCGGCCGAGCGACCGGCATTGCTGCTGATCGGCCCGGTTTTCTGCTATCTGCGGCTCTGGTTCAATATGCTCGACGGCATGGTGGCGCTGGCCTCCGGAAAGGCGAGCTGGCGGGGAGAGATATTGAACGATCTCCCGGACCGCATTTCTGACATCCTTGTTTTTGTCGGCGTGGCGCACAGCGGACTCTGTTCGCCTTTGGCTGGCTATTGGGCGGCGCTGATGGCGGTGCTCACGGCTTATGTCGGTATGTTCGGGCAGGCCGTGGGAGTGCAGCGCGAATTCAGCGGCCTGATGTCCAAGCCGTGGCGCATGGTCGCGGTCCACCTCGGCGCCTGGACAACGTTCGTTTTGCTCCTGTCGAAGAGAAGCGATGCCCGCCTCGGCCTTCTCACGGTGCTGGACTGGACCAGTCTGGTTGTCTGCCTTGGCTGCATTCAGACCATGGCAATTCGTTTGCGACGGATCATGGACGCGTTGAAACGCAAAGCCGAGGGTTAAGATGTCGTTGCGAACCGCTCTGCAAGACCCGGCATTTCGAACCTACGCCTGTATGGCCGCGGTCATTCTGGTCCTCGCGGGGATGGTGCTGGCGGCGGTTCATTGGGGGCTGAAGCGAAACATTGGTTCCATCTGGCGAACCTACAGGTCGTGGCTGATCATCGCTCCTTTGCTGTTCGGAGTCATTGCGGCCGGCCGGGTGGCGACCATTGCCGGATTTACGGTCCTGGCCATCTTCGGCTTCAAGGAATTTGCGCGCGCCACCGGCCTC
>CAZCUL010000031.1:0-3135 GCA_964501475.1 uncultured Verrucomicrobiota bacterium
ACCGCAAAGCGGTGCCAGAAGGTAGCCGGAGGTCGCAGCGTAGCGGAGACCTCCGGAAAGGGTTGGCAAAGAAGCAGCACCCCAGCGGGGTGCCAGACGGTGCACCAAAAGCGGGTGCCAGAGTTTTCTCTCCGACATGAGATTGCGTCGCCGCAGTGCCTATTTCCTCCGCAGGCTTTGCCGGAAGCTCTCTGGCACCCCATTGGGGGTGCGTACTCGTTTCCCCACAGACCGGAGGTCTCCGCGTTGCTTCGACCTCCGGCTACCCTCTGGCACCCCTTCGGGTTGGTGCGAAGCGAAGCTTCGCAGCACGCGGGCCTGGCCCGCAGCGCTCTGGCCGCAACAGAATCTTTGGGAGAACCAGCGCGTTGGTCGCGTTCAAGCCGCTGCGGCTCAGGACAGCCGCGGTCCGACCGACCCGCCGGGTTCATGGTCACAATGCAGGATTCCGAGATCCTCGAAACTCTCTCCCCATGAACCTCCTCTCCCCGTCCCTGCCCTCCATTCCAAATGGAGGAGAGGGTGTCTGACGGGAGTGGCCGGCGTTGCTGCGGCTCGTCTTTGACACAGCCGCGATCCGAGCTCTTCCTGCGTGGAGCTTCAGCCGTTCTCAGTTCACGAAGACGAACTCGTTGGCTTGGAGGAGCGCGTGGGCGTATTCCTCCCATGCAGTGAGCGGATCGCGAGGCTTCTCAGCTCTCCCGCCGCGCCTGCCTTGCTGTCTGGCGGCCACGAAGGCCTGTCTTGCCCGCAACCCCGGACGCAGTTCGTGGTCGGAGGGAGCGGCAGCCACGCGTTCGGCGACCGGCTCTTTCGAAATGAACTCAAGCCCCAATTGCATCTCTTTCGCGCCGGGCGGGCGCTGATAGATCAATTCGTAAAGCAGCTTGATTCGGTCCTCATCGGAGCGGGTGGTGAAGCCAGGACGCCCGACCAAGTCTTTTGCCTGCTCGACCACAAATGGGCTGTTCATGAAAAAGAGGGTTTGCTGCGGCACGGTCGTCTGGTAGCGCTTGCCGGTAGTCACGTCCGGACTGGCAAAATCGAATTGCGTATAGATCTCAGGAACATTCTGGCGATCGACGTGGCCGTAAATGGTCCGGCGCGCTGAGAAGGGTTCCCGGGCAATGTTTACCGGCCGGCCGTAAAGCGTTCGATCCAAGGTCCCGCCGATGGCCAGCAGTGAATCGCGGATGGCTTCGAATTCGAGCCGCCGGATGTTCATCCGCCAAAGCAGACGATTGTTCGGATCGGTTTCGGCATAGGGCGGATGGTTGGCGGAGCTTTGCTGATAGACGGCCGAGAGCATGATTTGGCGGTGGATGTTCTTGATGCTCCAGCCGCCCTCGACGAATTGCGCGGCCAGATAATCGAGCAGGTCCGGATGGCTCGGCGGTTCGGACATGGACCCGAAATCGTCCGGTGTCGGCACAAACCCCTCGCCGAAATGATGGAGCCAGATCCGATTGACCATTACCCGGGCGGTGAGAGGATTGTCTTTGCTGACGATGGCGTGGGCCAGTTCGAGCCGGCCGCTGCCATTAGTGAAGGACCGGCTGTTCGGCCCCGCCAGAACCTCGAGGAAGCGCCGCGGCACCACTTCTCCACGGTTCCCCGCGTCCCCGCGAATGAACACCGGCGAATTCCTGGCCCGTGGGAGGTCCTCGAGCGCCATGGCGCGCACGGGCGCCGCCGGATGGGTCATTTCGAGTTTGGCGATCCCCGAAACTGACTCGCGCATTTCCCGCTGCACCCGGCGCAAGGCCATCCGGTCTCCACTTCGCCGCGTTTCCCGAAATTGTTTTTCCAGCGCGTTCTTCTCCTTTTCCAGTTTCTGGCGGGCGTTGAAATACTCCTGGTACTCCGGGGTCATGGCGACCTTCGAGATAATCGGCTCGAAGGCCGGTTCGCGGCTGCTGGCAAAGATCCCGTGCAGTGAATAGTAGTCTTTGGTCGGAACGGGATCGAACTTGTGATCGTGACAACGCGCGCAGGAGACCGTCAGCCCGAGAAAACCCTTTGTCACCACGTCGATGCGGTCATTGATAATATCGTGCTGCATTCCCAGGAACCGCTCGCCCACCGTCAGAAAACCAAGAGCAGCCAGCACGGTCGGGTCGGTCCTGGAAATGGGCAGTTTATCGGCGGCCATCTGTTCAATGATGAAACGGTTGTAAGGCTTGTCTTCGTTGAAGGAACGAATCACGTAATCGCGGTAGGTCCAGGCATAGGGGTTATTCGGGTCTTCGCGCTGCCGCCGAATCTCCCCTTTGGTGTCGGAATAACGCGCCGTATCGAGCCAATGCCGTCCCCAACGTTCGCCGTAATGGGGTGATTGCAGAAGCCGTTCCACGACTTTCTCGAAGGCGCCCGGCGAACTGTCATTCAGAAAATCCCGCACTTCTTCTGGGGTGGGCGGCAGGCCGATTAAATCAAGGGTGGCCCGCCGGATCAGCGTCCGCTTGTCCGCCGGCGGGTTGGGCCTCATCCCCTTTTCTTCGAGTTCGGCCAAAATGAAATGATCGACCGGCGTCTTCACCCAGGCAGCGCTTTGCACCTTGGGCACAACCGGCTTCTGCACCGGCTGCCAGGCCCAATGCTTCTTTCCGGGATCAACCCAGGCCTTTTGGGCGGCCGTCGCCACCCGCGGATCAGGCGCGCCCATTTTCACCCACGCCACCAGATCGGTGATTTGCTTCTCCGAAAGGCGCTCGCCTTTGGGCGGCATTTGCAGGTCTTCGTTCCCATAACGAACGGCCTGGATGAGGAGACTCTTGTCCGGATCGCCGGAGACGATGGAGGGCCCGCTCTCGCCCCCTTTGAGCAGGTCCTCCCTGCTATCGAGGAGCAGACCGCCTTTGACCTTTTCGGCCTGCCGACTGTGACATTTGTAACAGTGATTTGCAAAAATGGGGCGAATGCGGTTCTCGAAAAACTCCAGTTGAGCGCGGGACAGTTCAGCCGCCCCGCCGGCCTCGACCATCAACGCCAAAGCAACCGCCGCCGCCGCCGCCCATCTGCAAGTAAAAAAACTCATCCGCTTGTTTTGGTTAAGCCACGATCCCCTTCACCACTTTCCCATGAACGTCGGTCAGACGGAAATCGCGCCCATTGTATCGGAAGGTCAGCTTCTCG
>CAZCUL010000032.1:0-3070 GCA_964501475.1 uncultured Verrucomicrobiota bacterium
TCCTTCATCAATCCGCACATACGTTCAACGTGAACGGCCAACTCGGCCCTTGGAAGGGCCTGTCGTTCTCGGCCGGTCTGCAGAGCGAGTGGGGCCGGCAGGAAGGAGTCGGCGACGTGAATTTTGACGTGGGCGATCCCAACGATCCTGCCGCTTTCCTGGCTATTCCCGGCACAGTCAGCGCGGACCTGGACCGATTTACGTTGCAGGAGGATTTTCGCCTGCGTTACACGGCGATTCCGCACACCGTTCTTTTCGCGGAGAGCCGCTTTAAACAGGAGCAGATCGGGCAATACGAGGATCAGACCCAAGGCGGGTTTCAAGCTCTGCTCCGCGACACGGACGCTTGCAACGACTGGCGGGAATATCGAACCGGCTTTTACGTCTCCCCATGGCGACGGGTCGCTTTAAATGCGCACTACAAACGGGCGGAACGCGAAAGCACATTCGATCACAACCGGGACGAGCCGTTCGCGAACGGTTATCCGGCCTTCATTCAGTCGCGCGAAAGCGACACTGATGAGATCGAAGCTCGAGTCGTGCTCCGCCCGCTTAATTGGTTGAAGATGTCACTCGCTTATCAGCTCGTTACGACCGAGTACGAGACGGTCACAGACGGCGCCTTGATCTTCGATCCCGTGCTGCCTCCCGGCGCACTCGACACTCCCGGTGGACGGGTCCTGGCGGGCGACTACGATGCCCATGTTTACAGCGCGAACTTTACCTTGACGCCGATGCGCCGGCTATACCTCTCGGCGACATTTTCCTTTCGAGACACGCGCACCGTTGCTTTCGACAATGGCAACGACGCGGTAGTGCCGTTTCGGGGCCATGTTTATAGCATTCTTTCCAGCGCGAATTTTGTGCTGAATAATCGCACTGACCTGACCGGCTCTTACTTCTTTTCCCACGCCGACTACGAACACAGCGAAACGACTGGAGTGCCTTTTGGCATCAGCTATCACCAGCATGGCGTGCAAGCCGGAGTCAGCCGGCGGCTGCTCGATAATCTCAAGGTCGCGCTCCGCTACGCCTATTTTATTTACGACGAAGCCAGCAGCAGCCATCTTGGGGACTACACCGCCCACGGCATCTTCGCGACGCTGGCGATGCATTGGCCATAGGCGGTTCGACGCCCGGTTTTCCGGCTGTCTCTTCGGGTTTTTCCGTCTAAATTGGATTGGATGAATATTCTGGTGAGCGGTGCCACCGGGTTTGTCGGCTCGGCGCTGACTGCGTTCCTGGAAAGCGACGGACATCGAGTCGTGCGGCTTTCGCGCGATCCGTCGGTGGGCGAAGCCACCTGGGACATTCAAAAGGGGGAAATCGATCTTCGGGAAACGCCGCCTTTGGACGCGGTGGTGCATTTGGCCGGGGAGAACATCATGGGACGGTGGACAAAGGACAAGAAAGCGCGCATACGCAACAGCCGGGTGCAGGGAACCGCGCTTCTTTGCAAGGCGCTGACTGAGCTTTCGAGAAAGCCGAAGGTGTTGGTGGCAGCATCGGCGGTGGGTTACTACGGGGATCGAGAGGCCGAAATCGTGGACGAAGACAGTGGCCCGGGCACGGGATTTTTCGCCGAGACCTGCCAAGCCTGGGAGAAAGCGACCGAGGCCGCTGCTGGCGCAGGGATTCGGGTCGTCAACCTGCGGTTCGGGTTGATCTTGTCGCGCCAAGGAGGGGCACTGGGGCGAATGCTTCCAGTTTTTCGTCTCGGTCTCGGCGGGAAGCTTGGGAGCGGCCGGCAATACTGGAGCTGGATTACTTTACCGGATGTTCTGCGGGTGGTTCAGCACGCCTTTGAGAATGAGACCTTGAGCGGTCCGGTGAACGTTGTGGCACCCAGTCCGGCAACGAACTTCGAATTTACAAAAGCGTTGGGCAAAGTCTTAAACCGCCCCACCCTCTGTGCTGTGCCTACGTTTGGAATGCGAGCCGTGTTTGGAGAAATGGCTGATGAGGCGTTATTGGCCAGCGTCCGTGTCGTGCCGACTCGCCTGATGAAGGATCAATTTCAATTCGAGCAGGCTGAACTCGAAACGGCTCTGCGGGAACTTTTGGCGTAGGTAACTCTCGGCCTTGCCCGCTCTGATTCGTTACAGAACAGCTCCCAACCCGTTATGGCCGACGCAGTGGTTCATAATTCTCGGGTTGTTCCGCAAAGGCGCGAGTCACAGTTTCGACATGCCCATCAGCAAAGGTCACATCTGCCTTTCCACCGTGGCGCATTGTCAAAACATTCCCCGGGGGCACCCATCGGCCGTCGTCAATATAAGTGCCGGCGCCCAGAGTTGGGCCGTCGTCCGTCCAACCGCGTTCTTCAGCAATCATGATTTTTTGAGTCGGATTCACGATCTCGGTTAGTTTATTGATAATAATTTCCGTTCGCTGGACATTGATCCACGTTGACATCCCTTCTTTGCTGTGGCTGTTCAGAGAGTAGCTGTAGCCGTAAGCCTCGCTGCCGCCCTTCATTATGTTTTGCCGGAAGGGCAGACCGGTATCGGCCGGACACTGGAACAATAGGGCATTAAATCCGGCTACATACGGGGCGATCCGGCTATCTTTAACAGGACGCGTGCGCGGAGGGCTGCCTGCCCCCACGACCTGCCAATAAATCCAATCCTCTGCCTGGGGACCAAGCGCGCTTTTCGATCCCGGCGCTGGAAAGGCGTCCTCGAAATCGTCAAAATACATGTGAAAGGCAAGACCGATCTGTTTGAGGTTGTTGATACAAGCCGCTTGTTTTCCTTTGGCCTTGGCCTTCGCCAAAGCAGGAAGAAGAAGGCCCGCCAGAATAGCTATGATCGCGATTACGACCAGCAGCTCAATAAGCGTAAAGGCGGACCGGCCATGGGAACCAGATGTTGCTTTCATAACAGTTTCTTTCACTTTTAAAGGCTACTTGACCAGTATCAAAGTCCCTGGTGCCAGTGTCAAGGCGCAACAACCCGCATAATTTGCAACATTTTGGTGACGTGCGTCGCCACTGCGCAACCGCACAACCCGCATAAACGAGCCCAAGATCCCTGACACGGCTCGGGAAGAACCAGAACGGAAGCTGGCA
>CAZCUL010000033.1:0-10781 GCA_964501475.1 uncultured Verrucomicrobiota bacterium
AAGAACCAACGGCCGGCGGCATCCTGAACCTCCCGCTCTTCCTCGCGCACGGCGTCGATCACGCGAGCGATAAGGGCGTCGAGATCGCGTACGTCGAGATCGTGCCTCACGTGCGAGATCGGCCGTCCGACGTCGGCGAGCATCAGATTGAACTGCTTCTCGGCCTGCGCGCTGAAGCGCCGGACGGTCAGGTCGCGGCCGAGCACGACGATCGCCTGGCGAGCGGAGGTGTGGAAGTTAATCAGATCGCTGTTCAGGCGACCGAGCTCCGCATTGCGGTGGCCCATTTCGTCGTTGACGGTGGTGAGTTCCTCATTCGCGGACTCTAATTCCTCCTTCGAGGTTTCCAGTTCTTCGTTGATGCTCTGCAATTCCTCGTTGGCGGACTGGACCTCTTCGTTCGACGCCTGGAGTTCCTCGTTCGCCGCTTCGTGCTGTTCCTGGAGAGATTCGGCATAGTCGCGGGCCTCGGAAAGTTCGCTCTCCAGTTCAGCGATGCGGCGGGATTCTTCCCTTTTGCCGCCAGGGTGTGCTGTTCTCACCGCGCCGCCTGGTTGTTCCGGCGGCGACGCGCCGGGGACACTGCGCCCGGGCTTTGCCGCTTCCTCAAATAAAACCAGAAAACACTGCTCCTTCAGATTTTTCAGCGGGATGACTTCGATGTTCACTAATCGCGCCCACCCATTGCCATTGAGTCGCACGCTTTTCTTGGAAACCGATTCCCCTTCTTTCTTCGCTTTGTTGATGGCCGCGCGCAGCGGCAACCTCAAACCTTCGCGCGCCATCTTGAGCACATTGAAGCTCGCTTTGCCGGTGGACGGCTCAAGAAAAGCGCCGGTCGAGCCGCGGAATTGAAGAACCTCCAACTCGGCATTGATGAGCACACTGGGTGGCGCGAACTGATTGACCATGATCCGGTCGGCTTCGCGTTGCGCGTTCAGTTCGACGCGCAAAGTGTCCGGCGCAGTTCCGGGTCTGGCGGCGGCAATTCCTTTCCTTTCCGCTGGATGCCCTTGAGAAACGGGCAGATGATATGCGGGGAGTGCTCCCGCTTTTCTGGAAAAGAGTTTTTGCTTTTTATCTACCGGCTCGAACAGGCTGGCGAATGGGCCAACCGATTCCGACGCGCCCAGAAACAGAAATCCTTCTGGTGTCAGCGCGTAATGAAAGTTAGGGAGAATTTTTTTCTGCAACTCCGGTTCGATGTAAATGAGCAGGTTGCGGCAACTGATCAAATCCATCCGCGAGAACGGCGGGTCGCTCAGGACATCGTGCCGCGCGAAGACGCACATCTCACGCAGCGCTTTGGAAATGCGAAAGCCGCCTTGCTCCTCGACAAAAAAACGGCGCAATCGTTCTGGTGAAACATCCGCGGTGAGACTCTTGGCGTAGAGACCGTGGCGGGCTCTTTCCAATAGTGCATCATTCAGGTCCGTCGCAAAAACCTGGAGCTTGGGCGCGCAGGGAATGTTTTCAGTGAATTCCATAAAAGCCATCGCGATGGAATACGCTTCCTGCCCCGTGGAACATGCCAGCGTCCAGACACGGACCGGTTCGTCACGGCGCTGCGGCTGTTGGAGAAGTTTCGGGAAAACTTTTGCCTTCAACGTTTGGAACGCATCCGGGTTGCGAAAAAAACTCGTTACGCTGATGAGCACGTCAGAGTAAAGCGAGTCCAGTTCCTTCGTGTTGCCCTTTAGGAAGCGAGCGTAATCGTCCAGTGCCTGCTGCTTGTTCAATACCATGCGCCGGACGATGCGCCGCTGGATGGTGTTGGGTTTGTAGAGTGAGAAATCGACTCCGCGATGATTGCGCAGCAAGAGGAGAATTCTTTTGAAAGCGTTTTCGTCGCCGGGATGGGCGATTCTGGATTCGCTTTCGCCGGAGCGCTCATCTCCGTCAGTCAGCGACACTGGCCGGGAAGACGCATGATGCGCCGGTCTCGTCCGCCGGGTTGTGACCAAAGGATGTTTCGCGATCCGCCCCAACTCTTTCGCGATCTCTTTGGGTGAGAGTATCCGGTCCACGCATCCCGCAGCCACGGCGCTGCGTGGCATCGAGTCGTACTTGGCGGAATCGTCCTGTGCGAAAGTAAACCCACCCTCGGACTTGATCATTTCCAAGCCTTGCGTGCCATCTGAAGCGGTGCCGGAGAGAATGACACCGATCGCCCACTCCTGCTGGTCTTGAGCCAGCGATTCAAAAAAGACATCAATCGACAGATGCGCTCCCGAGATTTTGTCTCGTGGACGAAGTTTCAATACGCCTCTGGCGATCTCCATGCACGTGTTTGGGGGAATCACATAGACCCGGTTGGGTGCGACGACCATGCCGTGGGTAACCTCATTGACCGGCATCGAAGCCGTCCTCGCTAAAAGCTGCGTCAGCGCGCTTTCGTGATCCGGGTCCAAGTGCTGAACCAGAACAAAAGCCATACCCGTGTCAGCCGGCAGATTCTTGAGCAACTGGGTAAACGCTTCCAAACCTCCTGCGGACGCGCCAATACCCACGATAAGGAAACGCTTTTGAACTTCGCCTTTCGGCGGGCCTGTTTCTCCCTCACCCGGTTTTCCCGCCAGCGCCACGGGTGTGCGCAAGCCAGAGCGCTTCTGACTGTTCAATTTGAATGTTTCTCTCCCACTGGTTCCTCCAGAGGGCGGCTTGCGATTTTGTGTATTCATAGAACTGGCGAGGTTGGCGGGCGAGGCAAGGAGTGCAATGCGAGCTTGCGAATTCCGCAACCACCCGCAAACCAGCCACTATGTAACCACCCACCCCCCCGGTACACAACAAGATTCTGCTGAAAAACCCCAGGGCAATTTTTTCCACCTCGGCTTGGCTGCGGGCGCGGCCAAACGTAACAAACGCAAATCCGAACGGACCTGTTCGGCCGTCGCTTCCGGGGGCAGCGTGTGGGCACCGAAGTGCGCCGCTAAGCGCTGCAATCGGCAACGCTGGCGACGGATTTGTTGCTCCACTCGGCGGTGAGCTGGGTTGACCACCACGGTGGTGGCAGGAAGCGGCTCGGTCCCATGCTCGATCAAGCGGTCTAAATTAAAGTGCTCTCGCATGTATTTTAGAAAGTTTTCCTGCGACCCCATTGACCCATCTCGCTCACCGAGGGATTCAACGAGGTGAGCATGAACCCGTGGCGATTTGATGAGGGGCTGAAAGTAATGAACGCCTCACCCCCAAGGAGTACTCACCGGAGGCGTGGCCGCCTCGTCCTTGCGAGCGTGCTGGCGAGTGTCGCCAGCGCCGGCTTATTTCTGGCGGGATGCAAGGGAGTCCCAACGCAAGGCGAGCAGGCGGCGCTCTTTGGATCACCATACCCATAAGCTATGGGCGAGGGCCAAAGGAGGTATTGGCCGTTATCAATCGAAAGAGCCTATTGTCACGCATGAATCAAATTCACGTGGAAGTAGCGTGCCAATCTCCTTCAGCGATTTTGGATACCATCAGCCACACCGCCCGTGGGGCCGTCCGGAATACGGCCGAGGTCGGTGGTGAGGTGGGAACCGCTGCCACAGGAACGGTGAGCAAGCCGATCAACGGCGTCAACGTCGTGCTGAAAGAACCGGAGTTGGTCAAAGCCGATTAACTTGGTGAATCGCCCCCGACTGGCGCGGGCGCGCCGGTCAGCGTGTGGTTCCAACAAAACTGAAGGGAAATCTATGTTATACACGATTGCTGTAGTACTACTCATTCTCTGGCTGCTCGGTCTGGTGACGAGTTACACGATGGGAGGGTTAGTCCATGTCTTGCTGGTGATTGCCCTGGTCATGGTACTGGTCAACTTTTTTTCCGGGCGCAAGCGCACGTGATGCAGTGGGAGTGAAGTAATCGGGTCGACCCCGGCATAATTACAAGCTCTTTGAAAGACCGTTATGAACAGAATCATTTCCATCGCACTGCTCGTTGGCGGCGTGGTGCTCATCATCTTTGGGATTCAGGCCACGGACTCCTTCAGCTCCGACGTTTCCAGGTTCTTTACTGGATCGCCGACTGACAAGGCCATCTGGATGCTCATTGGCGGCATCATAGCCGCCATCATTGGCCTTGCGGGGGCGTTGCGCGGTTCGAAACACGTCTAAGCCGGTTACGGCATGGCCGAAGGACAACCGTGCTCGGTTGGGCAAGGAAGGGCAGACCGTGGCGCACGCAGGTCGCGACCGAACCTACCGGGTCGCTCGCAAGGCTCAATCCTCAGTCAATCACACCGTTATTCAAACGCCGATGCCCAAACTCAAGAGCAGCACCACTGCCGCCAACGCGCTGGTCGGCATCTGGACCGTCTTGCTCACCGCCTTCATTATCGCCACGCTCTATTTGGCGCGCGATCTCCTCGTTCCGCTGGCGCTTGCCGCCTTGTTGACCTTTCTCCTCGCGCCCCTCGTCACGCGGGTGGAGCAATGGCTTGGACGCATCGGCGCGGTGCTGCTCGTTGTCACGCTGATTTTCGCCGCGACGGGTGCGTCCGGCTGGGTGCTCACCCGCCAGCTCGCAGATCTGGCAACCAAACTGCCCGATTACAAGGAGAACATCCAAACCAAGCTGCGCTCTGTCAAAGTGCCGACCCGGGGCAGGTTCACGAAATTCTCGGACATGGTGGAGGAGCTGAAGAAAGATCTTCCAGGAGCCAAGGCCTCTGACATTACCCAAGTGCCTGGAGAACCCGAGACGGCCGTTGTTACAGAGCCGAGCACCCAATTCGCAGTGCCCGTGCAGGTGATTGAGACTTCGAAGGCGAAACCGTTCCAACTCGTGCAGGGCGTCATCGCTCCGCTGCTCGGACCACTCGGCAAGGCCGCGCTCGTGCTGCTGCTCGTCTTCTTCATGTTGTTGAAGCGCGAAGATTTGCGCAGCCGCCTCATTCGACTCATCGGGCAAGGCCGCATCAGCGCCACCACCCGCGCGATGGATGATGCGGGGGTGCGGGTTACGCGCTATCTGCTCATGCAGCTCGTCGTCAATGTGACCTACGGGATTGCCGCCTCGATCGGGCTCTACTTCATCGGCGTGCCCAACGCGGTCTTGTGGGGCGCGTGCGCAACCGTGCTGCGCTTCATCCCCTACGTCGGACCGTGGATCGGGGCCGCCATGCCGATCGTGCTGTCGCTCGCGGTTTCGCAGGGCTGGATCATGCCCCTGCTCACGCTCGGCCTTTTCGTCGTGCTCGAATTGTTGAGCAACAACGTCCTGGAACCGTGGCTTTACGGCTCGAGCATTGGTGTGGCTCCGATCGCCCTCATCTTCGCGGCGGTCTGTTGGACCTGGCTTTGGGGGCCGGTCGGCCTCGTGCTCGCGGCACCGATGACGGTCTGCCTCGTGGTCATGGGGCGGCACATCCCGCGGCTGTCTTTTCTGAGCGTGCTGCTGAGCAATAAGGAAGCGCTGACGCCGGCCGAGGATTGCTACTACCGTCTTCTCACTGTTGGAGAGCAGGACGAGATCGAGCTTGTGGAATCCTATCTCAAAGCAAACTCACTGACCGCCCTTTACGATTCCGTGCTCATCCCCGTTATCACCGCGGTCGAGATCGATCACCGCCTGGAACTCCTGGATGACAAACGGCACGCGCTCGTCGAGCAAAGCCTTCGCGACATCGTGGAAGACCTGGGCGCTCGGCCGCCCGACTCGTCGCGAAGCGACGCGGATCGGGCCGTCGCCGCGCAGACACCCGTGACCGCCTGCCGCGTTTACTGTGTGCCGGCCCGCGCCGAACGCGACGAGCTGGCCGGCGCGATGCTCGTGCAATTGCTGCAACAGCAAGGCTTCGAGGCCCAAAGTGCTCCAACAACACTCGGCGTCGGTGAGTTGATCGGCCGGATCGATAGGGCCGGCGTGGACGTAGTCTGCATCTCAGTCGTGGCGCCTTCCACGGTCCTTCACGCGCGCTATCTTTGCCTGAAACTGCGGGCGCACTTGCCGGAACAAAGAATCGTGGTGGGTCTTTGGGGAGCCACGGAGAATCTCGCCGACGCCGTCCGGCGCGTGCGCGATTCCGGCGCGGATGAAGTCGTCACCACCCTGGCGGACGCGGTGCTGCAATTGGCCGCGTTGCCCGTTCAGCGAACGGCTCACCAGTTGAGTCAAACTACCGTAGCGTTATGAAACCGATCAAATTGGAATGTCCGCACTGTCATGGGGCAGCCAAAAGGGGTCGGTTCTTAGTATTGGCAACTCCATCATGCTTTCCGATCTCCACAATTCAACAATTTGTGCGCCTTTGTCATCCGATGTTTCTCCGCGCAGTCTCGCTCCAGACGCAGTTCGAACCTCCTGGTGTTCGTCGCCACCACACCGTAATTGCTTATTTCGGCCTCTCTCGCCAGTTCGGTCAGGGGCAGCCGCCCCCTCTTGGTTCGCGTTGGATTTGGGGTTCTGGCCTACAATCTGCACAAGATTGGGGAACGGCTGGAGGTCCGCCGCCGATAGAAGTTTGAGCCAGTCAAGTCGCTCTCGGCCTGAGGGTGTTTCGTAAGAAAAGCGGGTTGGGGGGTGAAATGTCGCCTGGTGGACCGCGTCGAGCTCGTTTTTTTGAGACTTGTCCCGATGGACGTCTTTGTGAACTCGAGCAGAACACTTCCGAAGCCTCGCATTCCCAAAATCGCGAGTTTTCTCGCAGACACCAGTAAGCCGCTGAAGAGAATCATCAGCGCAGGCTTCCTTGTTTATCGTAACGCCCGAGGCCACGTCGGTAATAGTCCAGAAAGAAGGTTTCCAGCTTCGAGGATGTCCACGGTTTAGAAGTCTTCAGGCAAGCCTGAAAGCCTCCGGGCCTTTTCGGGGGCAGTGTGGAGAGGCCCGAGGCGGCCCCAGGGCGGCCCAAACCGGCCGACAATCGGCTTGCCAGAGCATTCCAAAATTGTTCCTCTCACAGAAACCAGAGCAAACACGCGTTCAGCAGGGCCTTGTTTTCGCCGCTGGCATGAATTGCGAAGCTCGTTGTGGAAAAGAAGACTGATGATCCGTTCCGCCGTCACTATTTCGCTGGTTCCGGAGGCCAAAGGCGGCCCCTTTGTTTTTTGGGGCGACCTGGAGGCGGCCTGCGAACAAGCCGCTGCAATTGGGTTCGATGCAGTCGAGGTTTTTGCGCCCTCGGCCGACGCCATCGAGCAATGCTCTCTGGATAAAGCGCTCGAGCGCCATCGCCTCAAGTGTGCCGCCCTAGGCAGCGGCGCCGGTTGGATGCTTCACCGGTGGCATTTGACCCATTCGGATGCCAGCACGCGCGCGCGGGCGCGAGACTTTATCCGGCGGCTTATTGACGTGGGGACCCGGCTCGGCGCGCCGGTGATCGTCGGTTCGATGCAAGGGCAGATCGACCGTGAACAGTCGCGGAAGCAAGCCTTGGCCTGGCTGGCCGAAGGGTTGAGCGACTTGGGAGAGCACGCGCGTCAGCAGGGTTGCCCGCTCCTGTTCGAACCCCTGAATCGCTATGAGACCAACGTGTTCAATCGCATCGCAGAGACGGTGGAATTTCTGGGAACCCTTTCGACGCAGAACATAAAGGTCCTGGGCGACCTCTTTCACATGAATATCGAGGAAGCCAGCCTTTCCCGCGCCATCGAGGCTGCGGATGGGTATGTGGGGCACGTGCATTTCGTCGATTCGAATCGCCGGGCTGCCGGATTCGGCCACATTGATTTCGGGCCGGTCATCCAATCTCTGCGCAAGATCGGATACGAAGGTTACCTTTCGGCGGAGGCGCTGCCGCTTCCGGATTCGGCGGCAGCGGCGAAGAAGACGCTGGAGACGTTTCGCCGTTATGTTGGGGCCGAGAGTTGAGAGCATGCTCAAGCACCAACTCATTCACCCCCGCATCAACGAACTCCTTGGGCGGGCCGGCCACCACGCGACGGTGCTGATTGCCGATGGAAACTATCCCGCCTGGACGCAACGGGGGCCCAACTCGGAGTTGGTAAGTCTGAACCTGTCGCCCGGGATCGTGACCTGCGCGCAGGTCTTGAGCGCGGTCCTGAGCGCCATACCGGTGGATCGCGCCAGCATCATGGGCATCCCGCCGGATGATCCTTACGCGACCAAGGGCGAACCGCCGGTCTGGGACCAGTACCGGCAGATTCTTAAAGCGGCCGGGATGGATTTGAAATTGGAGCCGATCCAGAAGTGGGATTTTTATGAGGTGGTTGCCTCGCCCAACCACGTGCTCACGATTCAAACCGGCGACCTGGCGCTTTGGGCAAACATCCTTCTGACCATGGGTTGCCGCCAGAACTGAGGAAGATGATGAAGAGGCGCGTCCTTGGCAAAACCGGACTGGAACTTCCCATCCTCGGTTTTGGGGCTTCTTCACTCGGACAGGAATTCCGGTCGGTGACGCTGGACGAAGCGCTGCGAAGCGTGCGCGCCGCGCTCGAGGGCGGGTTGAATTTCATCGATACCTCGCCTTTCTACGGGCGCGGCATGAGTGAAGTGCTGCTTGGCATGGCCTTGCGCGAGGTCCCCCGGGAAAGCTACCTGCTTTGCACCAAACTCGGGCGGTACGATCTGGAGCATTTTGATTTCAGCCCCAGGCGTGTTCAGGAAAGCGTGGATGTCAGCCTGCACCGGCTGGGCACGGATCATTTGGACATTGTGCTTTGCCACGACATCGAGTTCGTGAACATGCAGCAGATCGTGGATGAAACGCTGCCGGCGTTGCGGAAGGTCCAGGAAGAGGGCAAGGTGCGCTTCATTGGCTTCAGCGGCTATCCGCAGAAGATTTTCCGGTTTATCTGCGACCAGGCCGAGGTGGATTGCGTACTGAGCTACAACCAATACACCCTGCAAAACACCCGCTTTGCCGATGAGACCGTGCCCTACTTGAAGTCCAAAGGGGTAGGGGTCATGAACGCCGGACCGTTCAGCGCGCGGCTGCTCACCAACGCGCCGTTGCCCAAATGGCTTAAGGAACCGGAGGAAGTGAAGGCAGCCGCCCGCCGCGCCGCCGAGCATTGCGCCGGGAAGGGCGTGGATATCGCCAGACTGGCGCTGCAGTGTTCATGCGCGCATCCGGATATCACAACAACCGTGGCGGGCAGCGCCAATCCGGAAAACATCCGCAAATGGGCGACGTGGATCGAAGAACCGATTGATCAGGATTTGCTGGACGAGGTGCGGAGAATCTTCGAGCCGGTTAAGAATGTCGGACACAGGGAAGGGTTGCCGGAGAACAACTGAACTTCTTTGGAATCGCCTTGTTGGCCAGCTTTGCTGAGCTGTTACCGGCCCTCCTCTCTCCAAAACCTTGCGGAGAACGAACCGATTCAGCAGGTCTATGGAGAGCGAGCGGTGGACGAGCCCACATCTAACTCACTCGGCGCAATTTGGTGATGCGGCCGGTGTGCACCCATTCAGCCACGAAGATGTTTCCGTCGGCGTCAAAACAAGCGTCGTGCGGGTGCAGGAATTTACCCGGCACCCAGCCTTCGCCCGCGGGTTCGCGGCGGAGTGCCATGTTAGCCTGGAGCACCTGTTCGCGCCAGGCCGGGTCTTCGCCCAGATGAACAATCACGTTGTCATCCTTGTCCAGCAAGGTCACGCGCGCGCTTAGGTCCGGCACCAGCATGGTGTCGCCATGGATGTCGATGTTGGCCGGCAGAATAAAACCGTCGAGGGTTTTGATATGCTGGCCGTCGAATGTGAACCATTGCAGGCGCTTATTGGCGCGGTCGGCGACAACCACCGATGGTTCGCGGCCGGGTCGATCATCGATCCAAATGCCGTGCGGCGTTTGAAACTGGCCATCTTCCTTTCCGACGGTGCCAAACATCGACACCCAATTGCCATTGGCGTCGTAGCGATGGATGCGATAGGAGCCGTAGCCGTCGGCAAGGTAAAAGCCGCCGTCGGGATGGAAGGCATAATTTGTGGGCATGAAGGCGTCGCGGCCCCAGCGTTTTTTCGGCTGCGTATCCTCGCCTTTCGGGTAAAGGCCGGAATCCATGGGGGCCCGTTTTTCCCAGACCAGCTCGCCCTTGAGACTCAGCTTGGCGAAATTCTTCAACTGCTGGTAGCCCGTGACGTAAATGAACTGTTCCTTTCCTTCGGTTCGGACTTCCAATCCATGGCCGCCTCCCTGGAATTGGCTGCCAAAGGCCCGCACGAATTTCCCTTCCGGATCGAAGACAAAGATCGAGGGATGGTCCTGGAGTTGTTCGCGGCCTTCGTGAATGACATAGAGCAAGCCCTCCCGGTCCAGAGCGACGTTGTGGGTCGTCTGCCAGTTGTATTGATCCGGCAATTGCGCCCAGCCGTGCAGGACTTCGTATCGGTGTTCGCCCGCGCCGATGACGAGGCGCTTCCCGGTCTTTTGGGCAGTCAAAATGCCGGGCATCGCAATGGCAGCCATGGAGACCGTCGTGGTTCGGGTCAGGAATTGGCGGCGGGTGAGGCGGTGGGTAAGGTTCATGGGTGAGGATGATAGATGAAACGCGCCGGATGGGAAATTGAAATTTCTTTCCAAAACAGTCGGGAACCACGCCCGCCGGCGGGGTTCAACCGCAGAGGGGGGAGAGAAAATTTGGCGTTGGGCGGCGGCTGAAGTTCTGATATGCTTCCGCGCATGATGGCAGGATTGCGAATGGGGCTTTGGGCTCTTTCAGCCGCGGCTATTCCCCTTTGGGGTATGCCGGCGGCGGCTAAGGAGCCGACTGCCGAGCAAACCGCGTTTTTCGAGCAGACCGTCCGCCCGATCCTCGCCGAGAACTGTTACAAGTGCCACAGCCATTCAGCGGATAAAATCAAGGCCAATTTCGTGCTCGATTCTCTGGCCGGTT
>CAZCUL010000034.1:0-3517 GCA_964501475.1 uncultured Verrucomicrobiota bacterium
GCCGGAAGCTCTCTGGCACCCCATGGGGGTGCGTACTCGTTTCCCCACAGCCCGGTGGGGTCCGCGTGGCTTCGACCCCCGGCTACCCTCTGGCAACCCTTGGGGTTGGTGCGAAGCGAAGCTTCGCACCACGCGGGCCTCTGACCCGCAGCGCTCTGGCCGCAACAGTGCCTTGGGAGAACCAGCGCGTTGGTCGCTTTCAAGCCGCTGCGGCTCAAGAGAGCCGCGGTCCGACCGAACCGCCGGGTTCATGCTCACACTGCAGGATTCCGAAATCTTCGAAACTCCCCATGACCCCCACGCCGGAGGAGTGTGGAGAGGACCGAGGAGAGGGGCTTTCCGGGAATCAACCGGACACACCTCCTCTCCCCGGCCCTCTCCTCCCATGGATCCCATGGAAGAGAGGGAGTTTCTTTGGTTGCATGGCCAGACTGCAAGTGGAACTTCCTGCTATCGGCTCACGCTGGTTTCGGGCACGCTCATCTTGATCAGCGTCTGAAAACCGACGACAGAACATGAGCCGATTCGCGGAAAAACCTTGGCGAACAGGGGTTGCAGTCGTGTTGTTTGCCGGCATCTGGATGGGCGTTCGCATCCTGCGTATGCCAGACACACCGAAGCTGCCGGAGCGCCCCTCGGGCGCGGTCGTCGCCGAAGCAGCGAGCGACCGGCCCGTGGCGGATCAGATCACACCGCCCACCTCCGGTAATCCCGACACCGCTTCCTCCTGGCCGCAATGGCGCGGCCCTCTGGGCACGGGCGTCGCGCCGCGCGGCAATCCTCCCGTGGAGTGGAGCGAAGACAGGAACATCCGCTGGAAGATTGAGCTGCCGGGTAAAGGACATTCGACGCCGGTCATCTGGGGTGAACGTGTCTTCGTCACCACCGCCGTGCCCTTCGGTGATGCCTTGCCGCCGCAATACAGCGGCGCGCCCGGCGGGCATGACGAAGTGCCTATCACCCATCGCTACAAGTTCATGGTCATGGCCGTGGACCGTCGGGATGGAACGGTTCTCTGGGAACGAACCGTGCGAGAGGAGCTTCCGCACCAAGGAGGACATCGCACCGCGAGTCTGGCGTCGGCCTCGCCCGTCACCGACGGCGAGCATCTCTTTGCTTATTTCGGCTCCTGGGGTCTTTACTGTCTGGACCCAAACGGAGAGGTACGGTGGGAAACCGACCTGGGCCGGTTGAACACGCTGCACGGTCACGGCGAAGGCAGTTCACCGGCGTTGCATGGCGACACGTTGATTGTCAATTGGGACCACGAAGGCGAATCGTTTGTGGTTGCTTTTGACAAGCGGAGCGGTCGGCAGCGTTGGAAAACAGCGCGTGATGGCGCCTCGTCGTGGACCACGCCCATCGTGGTTGAGCATGGCGGCAACCCACAGGTGATCATCAGCGGTTCAAGGCGTGTCAGCAGCTACCACCTTACGACCGGCGATCTCATCTGGGAGTGTGGCGGGCTGTCGAAGGAAAATGTGGCTTCGTCGCCCGTGGCAGGTCACGGCATGGTTTTTACCGGGAGCACCTACGACCAGCCCGGGTTGCTCGCGATTCGACTGGACGGCGCCAAGGGAGACATCACTGGAACAAAACAAATCGCCTGGCACCGCTCCAAAGGAGCGCCGTATGTGCCCTCGCCCTTGCTGTATGGTGATGCCTTGTACTTTCACTATCACTTCCAGGGGCTTCTGACTCGCGTCAACGCGCGCACGGGTGAAGATCAGCCCGGCCCATTCCGGCTGCCGGGCATCTACAACGTCTATGCGTCGCCGGTGGCCGCCGCCGGCCGCGTTTATGTCACGTCCCGTGAAGGCGTCACCGTCGTGCTCCAGGACGGCGACCAGCCCGAAATCCTCGCGCAAAATCGTTTGGACGACAGCTTCAGCGCATCGCCCGCGCTCGCGGGGGACGCGCTTTATCTGCGGGGCGAGCGATACCTCTACTGCATCGCGAACAAACCGCCGCCGGATACTCAAGAGTGACGACTCGCATTCGAGTTTCACCTTGTGCCATGGACAACCCTGGAACTCCGGAAACCGTGCAACTGCATCCATCCCAAAGGCGACGTAGATGCCGACGTCTCGTCGGAGTCGAGTGCGTTTCAAAGCATCTTCCACCCGGACTTCGTCGCCAACATGGTGAGGACTGGCCAGACCAACGAAGCCAAAATCGCCACCCTGCTCGCCAGCGGCAGACCTTTGAGAGACGGACAGGGCACCCATAGGCGGAGTTAACCTCAGCGTTCCACTCCGCGAGTTAAGCAGCCGTTCGGGCGGCGGCGATTTTATCCCAAAGCGCCTTCAGATCGGTGTCTTTGAGCGCCATGTTCAGGATGGCATTGACGTCGCCCTCGGCCTCCATGGCTTTGTGAAGCCAATCCCAGGCTTCGTCGAGTTTTCCGAATTGGGCGGCGTAGCAGGCGAGATTGTAGGGGATGAGCGAAGCTTTGGGGAAATTATCGAAGGCTGGCCGCAGCGCTTCCCAGGCCTTTTGGAGGCCGCCGCCTTTGGCGCGACGCAGCGCGTATGCACGGTGAATCCAGCCGGATGACCGCTCCGGAGCTTTACAGACCAGCAACTCGGCTACTTCTGACGCCGTGTCCCAACTTTGGCCGGCCGCGCAAACGCTCCATCGAATCTCGAGGACGTCGGGCTCCTCCCACAATTCCGGCTTGATTCTGGCAAGTTCTTCGCCGGCCTCGATGTGGTTTCCCAATTCCAGCCAGCCAACGGCGGCGAGCAAGTGAAAAGAGTCTGGCGCTTCCAGCTTCGTCATGCCTCGAAAAATGAGGCTAACGCAGAGGATTGAGCCAAGTCAATGTAGGGCAGACAGCCAAGACGCGCCAAGACGGTCATGGAGTGCGCGAAGCGCGGTAGAAGAATGGTCTGAAAACCACGGCGTAGAATTCCCGTCCCCTCTGATCACCGCAACGAAAGGCACCAGCGATTCTGCGGCGGCCCGGAGTGCCGTCGGCGACGGGTGAATGGCAAGAACATTGGTGGGCAAGAAGATTGAGTTTCTCATTTTCTTGCCGCCAAAGGTCGAGCCGGAGTTTCGCGGCGGGGGCCGTGCGCCCTTCAGGTTGCCTGGGTGCACGTTTACTTGAATTTACTTGCATCCAGTTAAGCTGTTCTTAAGATCAGTCTCCAATCACTGGTATGACAACCCGCTGGTCTGGAGGGAATGCCATTGGAGTGGTTCGACCCGCGATCATGTAGGGGAGTCATCTTTCACCGAAGCTGATCATTGCCAGGATTGTCGCCCCTCGCCGCCAGGTTCTTTTCCCGCCATCTGATGTCGCGATTCAGCGGCCGGGTTGAGCGGGCGCGGTTTCCTTTGCCGGCTGGGCGCGATATTCCTGCAAGAGCCGCTGGACTTCGTCGAAGATTTCCGCCGGCACCAGTTTGCCCTTGATTGCAGGATAAAATGGTTCGGCTGCTTTCCGCCACTGCTGCTCGATTTCGGGGGTTGCTTTGTGGAGCTTCAGTCCCCGCTCCTTCATGGCTGCCAC
>CAZCUL010000035.1:0-9823 GCA_964501475.1 uncultured Verrucomicrobiota bacterium
AGCAGGCCTTATGGTCGGTGCAAAGGGAGTTGGCGGAAGCGCCCATTCAGCTCGTGAAGGAACTGGCGGTCCGGCTGCCGCCATTACGCATCGATTTCAAGACGCTCAAACACGTCTTCATCAATCTGTTCGTCAACGGTCTCAGGGGAATGCCGGAGGGCGGGACCTTGCTGGTGCGGAGCCTGTCTTGCACGGTGCGCGATTCCAGCCCTCTCCTGCCGACCCTGCCCGCGCACTGGAAACCCGAGGATGAGCAGATCGCCGCGCAGATCGAACGGTGTTTCGGCGTCGGCGATACTTCATTTCGAACGAAATTGCCGGTTCCGCCCGCTGCGGTCCGACCGGGCGGATTGGGACTGACGGTCGTGCGGAAAATCGTCGAGCTCTACGGAGGGGTGCTGAGTGTGGCCAATGGCAAGGAACCTGCATCGAAGACCACGCTGGTTTTCAGGGTCCAGGCAAGAATCTGATTATGAACACCAAAAGGATACTCGTGATAGACGACGAGGTAACAATTACCCGCCTGCTCAAGCTCAATTTGGAGAAAACCGGCCGTTATGGCGTCCGAACCGAGAATTTCGGGGGCGACGCTCTTCCAGCCGCTCGCGAGTTTCTGCCTGATCTGATCCTGCTTGATGTCATGATGCCGGACATCGACGGCGGCGACGTGGCAGCGATGTTGCGGGCCGATCCTCTTTTGCGTGGAGTTCCGATTGTCTTTCTGACGGCCGTCGTCAAGGAGGAAGAGGTCCTGGCACACGACGGGGTGATCGGGGGGTTCCCTTACATCGCCAAGCCGCTGAACGTCCAAGGCGTCCTGAGAGTGATCGAGGAACAACTGGCGGCAATTCGGTAGAGAGACGGCACTTCAAATCACGGGTTACTCTACGAGCACGACGCGATAGAAGCGCATTCCGGAAAAGCCCGCTGAAGCATCGAAGTGAAACGCGGTTGAGCCGCCGGCCGTGATTGTTCCCGCCACCGCAATCCAGGGGCCGCCCACAGACGCCTTGTATTCCAGCCGGTAACTCCTGCCTTGCACAGATTCCCAGAAGACGGTTGCCGATCCGCCCGGATGAAGCGTGATGGAAGTAATCAATGGCGCCGGCAACGTCTGGAAGAATTCCATAATATCGAATAAGTACGCCTCTTGCAGGGCCGGGCTGGTAATGGCTTCGAAAGGGAAGCCAAGGAAAACGATCCGGCTGCCGCTGCCCGGATCGACAGCTTGAATGCCGGCCCCGCCGCCGCGCCCGCCCACATAATTCAACGCCCCAATCGCCCCGGCGCCGGTGGGTGTCAGCACATCCGGATATTGAACATCGTAAACACCAAATGACCCGTCGTCGAAATTCCCTGCCGGGTTCCCGGAAAAAATTCCTGCGTCAGCCGGGCCAAAGGCATAAGTGCCGGCGTCATCATTGGCATTGCCCCCCAGGAGGGCGTGAAGCTGGTCTCGAATGAAGGCGCGGTCGGCCGTGCTTGGACCGCTGTCGCGGTCGAGGTCCCAGGCTATTTCCGATCCTGAAACGAAGAAGTTACCGCCGGCATCCAGGAATGCGGTGACGTGGCTTTGTTCGGCGGCGCTAAAGGTCTCATCGGCGGTCGATTCGCGCCC
Source organism: uncultured Verrucomicrobiota bacterium (assembly GCA_964501475.1). Lineage (GTDB taxonomy): Bacteria > Verrucomicrobiota > Verrucomicrobiia > Limisphaerales > CAZCUL01 > CAZCUL01. The sequence continues at coordinate 1,619 of CAZCUL010000035.1, forward strand.
ACAGGCCCAGATCACCGTCGAGTAGGCGAGCAGCGAGAGGTCGTTATTGAGGATTGCTTCGTTTGCGCAGGAGTCGAACGAGACACCCGTTTTCTTCAAGGCTTGCCCGTGGTGAACCACATAATCGAAGGAGTTCATCAGCCGAGGTTGGACCCGGTCGAAAGTCTGCACGCCGCCGCTATAGCCGCCAATGCCCGGCCCGGCCGTTTGCCGAACAGCAAGGAACCGGTCGAACCGGTCAAAAGCGTTGACAAACAACAGCGGCGAGTGGCCGCGATTCGACCAACTGCACCCGACAGTCTCCGAAGGAAAGGATTCGCCGCCGGAGTTGAAAGCGGCGACGCGATAATAAAAATCCACATTCGGCGGCACGTTTGTGAAAGCGAACGATCGGGCAGCCGCGCTCTGCAGGCGAACAGGATTTCCAAAGCCCCACCCGTCCGTGGACAAGTAGATCAGGTAGCCGGTGGGATTGCTCCCGCCGGGGTCCGGCGCCGACCATTGGACGGTGACGGTGCCCGACCCATCTGAGGTGGCGCGGACATTCCTCGGCGGTTCAGGCAGCAGATTCAACGGCAGGCCATCAAACTCATTCATATAGCGGACGACGGCGTGGTAAGTGGCGCGCGCGGCAACTTTCCGCACCTTCGGGTCGCGCAGCAATCGCGCGTCATCGGCGTTATCATGGAACCCCACTTCGACGATGGTGGCGTCAAACTCGCCATCGATGGCGTTGTCATTGATTTCCCCGAAGGCAATGTCTGTTCGGGACAGCGTCACAGCGTTGCCGCGGTTGTGCCAGGCCAGTTCGAGAGGCGGGACCGTCAAGGCCGAGAGCTGACCGTTGACCTGCTGGCCGACGAGCTGAGCGAGGCGAAACTGGTTCGGGGTGCTGGCGCCGGGATGATTTCCGTTATGGAGAGCCAACACTCCGCGGGCAGACCCGCCTCCGGCATTTGAGTGGAAGCTGATGAAGATGCGTTTGAAGAGGTTCCCATTGCTTTCGCGGTTCATTTCGCGCGCCATACGCGGAGGAGTTCCCACGTTGTCACTCGAATCGCTTCCAGAAGTCTCGTAAAGGCTGGCGGACTGGCCCACGCCCAGCATGCGTTGCACCCAATAACGGGCAGCTTCCTCTTCACGCGGATAGCCCGAAATGGTCGCGGTTCCTCCGTCAGTTCGAACGGGAACGACGTCGCCCCTGCCGTTGCCGAAGCGAATGGCGTCCGCGATGACCACGCTGCCGGTTCGGGGAGCGGGTTCAAGGTTGCTGATAATGACCGAGCCGCCGGCTGGATTCGATCCCGCGTTGAAATAGTAGGTGCCGAGGTAAACCCACCCATTTCCCACCATGAAGTGCGGAAGGCGCACCGTCGATTCGCCCCCGGTGTGCCGGATGCGATAAAGCTGGCTGGTCCGATTATCGCCATGGCTCACCCACGAATAGACCGGATAAAAGCCGGTCGCTGAAATATTCGGTGTGTAAGTTGCCGTGGCTGTCTCTGTCGGGCCAATCGAGGCGAACCGATACGGAACCTGTCCGGATGAGCCAAAAAAATTCCCGGTGGCGCTGCTGTTGGACCAACTCCCCAAAAAGGTTACGCCCGGATGAGTATTATCCATGACGACTTCGTTGGTCTGATAGCCGACCGGGCGGAACGGCACGACGGTGGCGCCTGCGTTGAAACAGTACGCAACGAACATGTTCATCTGGTCGAGGTTTCCGTAATCCTCCACAACCTCGTTGTTATCGCCTCGCTGGGTGAACCACACAGCCCGGCTGTTATCGAAGGTCCATCCATGGCCGGCGCTGGCGAAGACAATGCGGCCCGACAAGGCGCCTTCCGGTTGGCCCGGGGCGGGGGCAATGACGCTGGCGGTGCCAGGCGCCGCCGGCATGGCAATGCCGGCCATTGCCAGGAGCTGGAAGCGCATTTTGAAAGTCCACTTGCTCATGGATAAACGTCACCCACAAGCATCTGGCAAACGCGGCAGTGGGAACAGGGCTATTGTAACCGACCGGTAAGGGAACGCCAATGCTTTTGACCTGAGCCACGCCGTGAACCTGTAGCAGACGACGCCAGGAGACTCTAACATTGCTCCTGGATCACCGCGCGGCCGAACATGGACAACGAATGAGTCTAGTCTCTTACAAACCGCGGACCCGGGCCTCCGCGCCCCGGTGACGGCGTCAGGATGCGCCGGGCGGTTCCTTTTTGCTTTTTTTCTTTTGAGAGTTTTCACCTATGTTGAGGGGGCATGCGAGTGCTGGTGATTGAGGATGACAAGAAGATCGCTTCGTTTGTCGTCAATGGTCTCAAGCAAAGCGGGTTTGCCGTGGACCACTGTTTGGATGGCGAGGAAGGGCTGGCCATGGCGCGATCGGTGAATTATGACGCGGCCATTGTTGACATCATGCTGCCCCGGCTTGACGGGCTGGCGCTGGTTCAGACGTTGCGCAAAGAGAACATATCCGTTCCGGTGCTGATCCTGAGCGCGAAAGCGGCGGTGGACGATCGGGTGCGGGGATTGCAGGCGGGGGGCGACGATTATTTGACCAAGCCATTTGCGTTTTCGGAACTGCTGGCCCGGGTGCAGGCATTGATCCGCCGGGCCACCCAGGCGTCGGAGCCGACGCGCCTGACGGTGGGCGATTTAACGCTGGATCTGCTGACACGAGAGGTGACGCGCGCCGGGCAAAAGATCGAACTTCAGCAACGGGAGTTTTCCCTGCTCGAGTATCTGATGCGGAACGCGGGCCGGGCGGTGACCAAAACCATGATTCTGGAGCATGTGTGGGATTACAGCTTCGATCCGCAAACCAACGTGGTGGATGTCCTGGTGCACCGCCTGCGGTCGAAGGTGGACAAGGATTTCCCGCAAAAAATGATCCAGACCATTCGCGGAGTTGGCTATGTCCTCAAAGCTGCTTAAGCGTTTCGCCCGCACGATCAGTTTCCGGCTCAACCTCTGGTACGCTTCGATCTTCACCATCAGCAGTTTCGGTCTCTTTCTCCTTTGCTATTTTTTCCTGGCCTATGCCATGGAACGGAAGGATCGCGAAGTAATCGAGGCCCGGCTGACCGAATATGCGGCCGTTTACCAGAACCGGGGATTGACCGGGCTTCAGCGCTGGATCGCCAGCCAGCAGGGCGAACGCAAACAAGAGTCGTTCTACGTGCGTTTGCTCGGCCCGTTTAACAACGTTTTGCTGCTGCGCATGCCGGAGGAATGGCTCGAATTCGATCCCAGCGGACTGGAAGTGGACGCCCTGGGGCGCCGGCCGGTCTGGATACGCATTCCAAAAAACGAGGAAAGGGATTTCATGGTGGCGGCTGCCACCTTGTCCGATGGCTCGGCGCTCCAGGTGGGACGCAGCACCAACAATCGCCAGCTTCTCTTCGAGCCTTTTCAGCGCACCTTTGTGGCCGTGGTCACGCCCATCATCGTTCTTGGATTTGTGGGCGGCGCCCTCTTTGCCCATCGGGCCATGAAACCAGTCCGCCAGATCGTCGAGACCGCCCGGTCCATCATCGATACGGGAAATCTGAACGCGCGCGTGCCGGAGCGGCAATCGAATGATGACCTCGCCGAACTGGCGCGATTATTCAATCGCATGCTGGACAAGAACCAGGGCCTGATCAAAAGCATGCGCGAATCGCTGGACAACGTCGCCCACGACCTGCGCACCCCGCTGGCTCGCTTGCGGGCCACGGCCGAGACAGCTCTGCGCACCAGTCCCGAGGCCGGACAAGCACGGGAAGCCCTGGCGGATTGCATGGAGGAATCGGACCGCGTTCTGATTATTTTACGCACGTTGCTGGATGTGGCCGAAGCCGAGGCCGGCGTCATGAAACTGATGCGCGAGCGAGCAAACATCTGTCCGCTCCTGAACGAGGTCATCCAGCTTTACGAATACGTGGCCGAGGAAAAGCGGATCACGGTGGCATGCGACTGCGGAGAGGGATGCGATGCATTTGTGGATCCGGCGCGAGTGCGCCAGGTGTTCGCCAACCTTTTGGATAACGCGCTCAAGTACACGCCGGAAGGCGGGCGGGTGGACATCGACGCGCGGCCGGCCAATGGCGAAATCAGCGTGCGCTTTCGGGACACGGGCATCGGCATTTCCATGGAAGAGCAGCGCAAGATTTGGGACCGGCTTTACCGCGGCGACAAAAGCCGTTCGCAACACGGTTTGGGGCTGGGCCTGAGTCTGGTGCGTGCCGTGATCCAGGCGCATCGGGGCCGGGTGGAGGTGTCGAGCAGGCCGGGAGAAGGCTCGGAATTCACCGTCTATCTTCCAGGCCGGACCTCGCAGGCCTTGGCGGCGTGATTCTTTCGGCCTTCATGGTTCCGGGCTGAGCCAGAGGGCATGACGCCTCCGCCCGGGAGAGATGCCCGTTTACTCCGTTCCGTCGAGCCGCACACGGTAGAAGCCGCCGGGCCGTTCCGGAGTAATCGGATCGGTCACCGTCACAATACCGCCAGTGCCGGCGATGTTTGTCAGCACCGTCCAATTGCTTTCCGGGCCGAGGGCCGTGGTCCGTTCGACGGCATAAACCTGATTTGTTTCAGTGGCGAATCGAAACTGAAACACGCTTCCCGTCAGGCGCGAATCGAAGAGGTCAAATCGCCGCCGCGTCACCATCAGTTGATAGCTCTCCGGCCCTTGCCCGCCCTGCGCGCGCTGTGCCACCCGCAAAAAGTAGGTGCCGGAAGCAGTAATGCTGAAGCAGAACGCTCGCGCCGAGGGCGAGTTGGAGGAAGGGAAAGGCGCCTGGGCCGACAGCAAGAGCTTCATCCCATCGGTTGAAAGCAAATCGATCAATAGATCGACGCTCGCTCCGTCGCGCTCCGGATCGCCATCGGCGCCCACGAAGAGGATGTCACCCGCTTCGGCGGGGACAGCGAAGAAATCCAGATCGCCCGGAGAACTCGACAGGCCGGAGACGAGAGCTGTTCGGTTCGAACTGGTGGCGAGCAGCGTCGCCCGGTGAAACACGCCATTGGGCTCGATTTCGGTCTGGTCGTTCGCGGGTGTCAGCACAAACCAGAGGCGGTATGGATCCAGGATGTGGGCACCGTGGCGCTCGGTAAGTTCGAGAAGATACTGGCCCGGAGCCAGGGTTCGCCCGGCGATGGCGGAGGGCTCGCCTTCTTCGACAGTTGAATCGCAACCGTTGGCTGTTCCGTCGCCCACGTCGGTCTCGATTACCGTCGAGCCATCGGCGGAAAGAAGTTTGAGGACGGTGCTTCGCGAAGTGGCCGCCGGGGCTTGGGGCCCGCCCGTATCGATCCCCACCCAGACTTTCGAGACGACGCCGACTTCGAATCTGAAATAATCGCGATCCCCCGCCGGCGCGAGCCGCCCAAAGACCGTCATGAAGTTTTCCACGGGCCGCAGAGCCATGGCCTGACTCACCGTATCGTTCGGCTCCATTTCAAGCAAAGCGCCGGCAACCGATCCTATCCCCATCATCGAAAGGGCGATCAGGCCAATCGTTCCACGGACTCGAAACGAGCGGTACATCCAAAAGCAATGGCGGGTTTTATCCTTCCAGCACACCGTTTGAAAGATGTTTCGCTCGACGAAGTGAGTCCCCTTCGGGTGCGGCACCCCAGGCAATCATGCCTGGAAATCCCTCCAGGGACTCGTCAAATATCGAGCTTCGCATGTGCCAAACGCCGGCGCCCCGGGAATGCCGCACTTTCGCGCAGAGGACCGTCTGCGCCACGGTTGCAGTTTGCGGACTTGGCGCTCGAACAGATGCAAAATGCAGGAGGTTGGATATCATCCGCGTTCCTGAGCTCGCCGGAGCCAAAGGGGAGGGGCTTGCTTGGATCGGGTGAAGAGAAATCAAGGCTCCTCACGCCGGGCGCAATATTTCCATGAGCGGGATTTCAAAGGGTGACTCTCGTGACAGGAATGTGTAAAGACTCGCCGCGTGCTTTCGGACCGTCGTGTTCCAATGCTGGCGCTGGTGTGCGGCGCCATCGGAATCGGCTTTGCCCCCATTCTCGCTGTCCTGAGCGAGGCGGGCCCAAGTGCGACAGCTTTCTTCCGGCTTTTGTTTGCGCTGCCGGTGCTCTGGGGCTGGATGTTCGTGGAACAAAGGAACGATGCGGGCCGGCGCCGGCCCAAGACGGCCCGGGACTTTGGACTTTTGTTTCTAGCCGGGCTGTTCTTCACGGGCGACCTCTCGCTCTGGCACTGGTCGCTGCAATTCACTTCGGTGGCGAACTCGACGTTACTGGCGAATCTCACTCCTTTGTTTGTTACGCTTGGAGCACGGCTGCTCTTTTCTGAAAAGATTACCAGGCTCTTTCTGGCCGCCATGGGACTGGCGCTGGCCGGCGCCGTCATGCTGGTGGGCGCGCCTTCGGCTTTCAGCGAGCATCTTCGAGGCGAAGCGCTGGCTCTTTCGGCCGCCGTCTTTTATGCGGGTTACCTCCTCTGTGTCAAAAGACTGCGAGAACAGTTTTCCGCCGTGACCATTATGAGCTGGTCGGGCCTGGTTTCGTCCGCGGGCTTTTGGATAGCCGCTCATGGGGCGGGCGAACAAATCCGGCCCGAAAGCGGAGAGGGCTGGTTGATCCTGGTGGCCCTGGCGCTGGTCTCGCACGTGGGCGGGCAAACCCTCATTGCCTATGCCTTCGGGCACCTGCCTGCCGGGTTCTCGTCCTTGAACCTGTTGTTGCAGCCGATAGTGGCCGCCATCCTGGCCTGGGTGCTTCTCGGCCAGGCAGTTCAAGCCTGGCAGATAGCGGGAGGGTTTATGATTCTGGCCGCGCTCGCATTAGCCAGCCGGGCAAAGGGCTGACAAACGGCGCGGTCGCGGGCCATTCAAGCTTTCGCTCACGAAGGGCGCCGGCTTCGCATCAGGCGGCGGGGCAAACAAACGCTTCGCCCACCTGGCGCAAGGCGAGACGTTCGGGCTCGTCCTCCAGAGCCAGCTCCAGCCGCTCGATCGGTTCCTTGAAAGGCTCATCGCTCAGGCGAAATGTCTGGTGATGCACGGGCACGATGTATCTTGCGCCGGCCTCATTTGCCATGCTGACGGCTTCCTCCGGCGTGCAATGATTCCGAATCCACGGCCGGTAAGCCCCTATCGGCATAATGGCCGCCTCGAACGGTCCGCCTGACCGCAAGTTGCGGAAGAGCGGCGTATGCGCGGTGTCGCCGCCGAACAAAAGCGTCTTGCCTTCGCGCCGCAAAACATAGCCGTTGTAGCCGCGGACGATCTCGCTTGGCCAACGCTGCCCCCAATGTTTTACTTCAAACGCTTCAATGGCAATCTCACCGTTGGGGCAACGCACACTTCGCTGCTCGCCCCAGGACAGTTCGGCAATCGGGGAACGGCTTCCTGCGAGAATATCGCGGGTCTTCTTTGCCGTTGCGACCACCGTGGATGCGCCGAAGCCGGCCAGTGACGGCAAGTCCATGTGATCCATGTGGGCATGCGAAAGCAGGACAACGTCGATGGGGGGCAGTTCAGAAATATCCAGGGCGGGCGCAAAGTGGCGCTTGGGCCCGGCGACTCCCAGGCCCCAGGAAATCCCAATGCGTTTGCTGAACGCCGGGTCCGTGAGAATGTGGACACCAAAAAAGTTGATGAGCGCGGTGGCGTGACCGAGCCAGCAGATGGTGATTTCATTTTCGGACCAATCACCGGGCCTGGGCTTGAACGGAGGTGCGGCGATATCGCGCTGCGCTTCAGCCAGCATTTGTCTCAACCAGCGTGCCGAACGTTGTCTGGAGGTTCCGAGCCACCACCCGCCGCAGGCAGATGCGGAAACCATGGCGGCCAGCGTGTATTTTAAGAACTTTCGGCGCGAACGTTTCTGCATGGTCTTACGTTGGCGCGGCCGCTCGTGGTGTCAAGGCGGGGTCCCCTCTGAATTTCCGGGAAGCGCGGCTGTCCTCAGCCGCAGCCGTCGGGAATCGCAGTCACGCGGAGAATCCCCCGCGCCCCCTTTCGAGTTCTGCCCGCTGCGGCTGGGGACAGTCGCGCCATCAAAAGAGAATGCTGTCCATGGCCGCGAATGGATGGCCATTTCGGAGATAGCACGCTAGAATATGCGCGCGTGCCGGAAAGCTCCTCAATGCCCGACTGGAATCGGCTGCTCGACATGGCCGAGGCGGAAGTTTCCCGAATCATTCAGGCGCTGCCGGATCAACTGCGGGAAGTGGTTGAGAAACTGCCG
>CAZCUL010000036.1:0-8510 GCA_964501475.1 uncultured Verrucomicrobiota bacterium
TAAAAATCCAGACCGTCAGGTAGCGGTCGAGAAAAGACATTTGTTTGGCGATAACCTGCGGCATGGATAAACGAATGTTAAATCATCAGGCTGAATACCAAATCGGCCGCCCGCCATTCCGCGCATTTGGTCTCCCGGTACGCGCCGATGCCGCCCATGACGTTTTGCACCCGGGCGACCCACGCCCGGGCAGCAGGCGCAGCGATGCTGCTCCGGCAGGCGCTGCCGCAAATCACGGCGAGCGCGTGGTCTTTGGGGAGTGGGGCCATAGACGCATAGACGCCTTCACAAGAAAAGAATACGCGAGTGGCCCTTGCGACAACAATGGGCATATATCCCATCTAAAGGTCCGGCTCTCCGGAAAACCCGGATGAGGTATGCGTCTTTTTCCAGTCCATTCCGTTTTACGTCTTTACGGTTCAAACCGCAGATAACCCGCAAGGGCCATACACGGACCTGGAGACACGTGAAGGACAGGGCAACACTATTCAAAAGATCACAGTGCCTCGCAATCAAGGGAAGAGATTCTTCAGGCTCAAGATAAGGCCCCTGATCCTGTGAATCTGAAAATGGTAGACAATGGTTGATGTGACTTGATGTGACTCGTTTGTCTTGTTAAAAGGTTTCTGGACGGCTACTCTGCGATCCGATTTGAACGGCATTTTCTTAATGCGTCGGGAAATGACCAGGCGATTCAACCTCTGTTGGCAACTATTCCAAAGGGTGCTGCCATGAACATCCTGATCGTAGGCGCTGGCGCACAAGGCGCGCCTTGTGCAGCCGTGCTCGCCCGGCAACCTGGGGTGAGCCGCATCCTGCTCGGCACCAGCAAGCTCGCCGCTGCGGCATCCGTCCGGGACCGGCTCGGCAGCCCGAAAGTGGCGGCTGCCGAACTTGACGCGCATCAGCCTGACTCCGTGGTCCGCTCCATCCGCGAGTCGTTGGGCACGGTGGACGCGATCATCGACCTGACCCCCTCGTTCTGCTCGCCGAGCGTCATGCGCGCAGCCCTCACCCTGGGCACGCACTACGTGAACACGGCCGCATGCCCGGAGCACCTGGCGCAATTGATCCAGCGCCAACCCCTCGAGCTTTCCGACCGGTTCCTTGCCGCCGGCCGCACAGCGCTGCTCGGTTGTGGAGTAAGTCCGGGAGCCGTGAATATCGCCTGCCGCCGTTTCTGCGACGAACTCGAAACCGTGGAGCGAATCGAGATTCGGGCCGGTTTCCACACCCCTGCCCAGAAAGCGATGATCAAGACCTGGACGCCGACCTGGTGTCCGGAGCAGCAGTATTTCGACTACTGCGACGCGCCGTGTCTGTTCCACGGCGGCCGGCACGAGCACATGCCGGTGTTCTACGAGCCGGAGACTTATGACTTTGGCGGGAATCTCGGGGAAATCCAGCTCACGCATCACGCCCACGATGAACAGTACAGCCTGCCGCTAACGATTGGGAAAGGCATTCAATACTGCTGCTACAAATACCCGTTTGAGCCGGCCGTCGCCACGTTCTTCGCCACCGGGTTTACCCAGGACCGATTCGTGGAGGTCCAGGGTGTCAAAGTAAAAGCTCTCGACGTGCTCATGCAACTGCTACCGCGGCCGGTGCAGATCGCCGTGCTCGATCCGCAAACCCAGAAAACGCTCGTTCCGTTTATCGCTGATACCAGGGCCCACATCCTGATCAAAGGAACCATCGGCGGACGGGAGAAGACTTTCCGGATCGTGAGCGGGGCATACTTCGACCAGGCGGCCAAGGCGCTGGAGCTGTTCGGCACGGCCAATGTGGCCGTGGCCTACGCGGCCGCCACCGGGGCACTGCAACTGATTGAGGGGAACACGAAACCCGGGATAGTCTGGCCGGAGGAACTCGACGCGACCCGGTTTATCGAACTGACGAATACGCTGGGACTGACGCTGAACCTGAGTGTCAGTTAAGGCGCCGGCGCGCTTGACTTTGACACAGGCGTCCTACTCGTAATTCTTTTCGAGAGCCTTGATGCGCGGTTGAAGGGGGGAGTTCGGCGGAACGCGTTCCTTTACTTTGGCAAAAACCCGGCGGGCTTCCGCGGGATCTTCTCTGGAAAGGACCACGACATACTCGAGTTCGATGGCGGCCAGACGAGGATCCTTGACCAGGTAGCGATAAGCGTCGAGCCATTTGCGCAGGCCCTTGGCGCCTTGCTGCCTTGCCGCCTGTAAGGAGCTTTCAAGCTGGTAAGGCATGCCCGGAAGTTGCGAGGAGTCCAAAACGGCCGCCTCCGCCTCCGCTTCGGTCTCCTTTTGCTTGCTGACCTTGTCCCAGTATTCCCAGGTTTTCCAGGCCCCGAAGAGGAGGCCCACGACGATGAGAATAGCGATGACAATCTTCATGATTGACGAAGCCGCTGGATGCGCCCGCCCAGCCGGCGCAGCTTGGCGTCGATCTTTTCGTAACCGCGATCGATGTGATAAATGCGGTGGACGGTGGTGGCGCCTTCGGCAGCCAGGCCGGCGATCACCAGCGCGGCCGAGGCGCGCAGATCGCTGGCCATGATGGGCGCGCCGCTCAGCTTCTTTCCCCCCTTCACAATCGCGCTGGGGCCTTCAATGCTGATGTCCGCCCCCAATCGCGCCAGTTCGCTCACGTGCATGAAGCGGGACTCGAAGACGCGTTCGGTAATAATGCTCAGACCCGGTGTGAGCGCCATCAGCACCATCATTTGGGCCTGGGCATCGGTGGGGAATCCGGCATAGGGGAGCGTGGTAATGTCCACCGGTTTCAAACGCCCGCCGCGCCGGACGGTGAGCGTCAGCCCGTTCCGTTCGATATTGACGCCTGCCTCGCGCAGCTTGTCCAAAACGGCGTGAAGGTGATCGGGGCGAGCGCCCTTGATGGTGACTTCGCCTTTGGTGGCCGCGGCCGCAATGGCGAAAGTGGCGGTTTCAATACGGTCCGGGATGACGTCATGTTCGGCTCCGTGAAGTTCCTTGACCCCGTTTATGGTCAGGGTGGGGCTTCCGGCGCCGACAATGTTTGCTCCCATTTTATTGAGGAAATAGGCCAGGTCCACGACTTCCGGTTCGCAAGCGGCGCTTTCAATCGTGGTGACGCCCTCTGCCAGAACCGCGGCCATCATCAGGTTGGCGGTGCCGAGAACCGTCGGCCCGGCCCGGCCGCCCAGGAAAATATCCGCTCCGATCAGCCGCCGGGCTTTGGCAATCAAATAGCCGGCCTCGACATTGATGCTCACACCGAGATCGCGCAGCCCTTTCAAGTGCAGATCGACCGGACGCGGCCCGATGACGCATCCTCCCGGAAGAGAGACTGTGGCCTGGCGCAGCCTTCCCAAAAGCGGGCCGAGGATGCAAATCGAACCGCGCATTTTACGAATCAGATTGTAGTTGCCCACCGGCTTGAGCTTGCGCGCCTGGACGGTGATGGCATCCCCTTGGAGACTGACTTTGGCACCCAGGGAAGTGAGAATACGGGCCATGAACTTCACGTCGCTCAAGTCGGGCACGCGGCGGATGACGCACTTTTCCGGGGTGAGAAGAGTGGCTGCCAGGATGGGCAAAACCGCGTTTTTCGCGCCGCTGATGGTGACTTCGCCATGGAGAGGCACTCCGCCTCGAATCACTAAGCTTTCCATGTCAGTTGCTTGCCGTTTTCAGAACGCGAGCTATCCATCTCCAGCCAGAATTTCATCAAATTTCGCGGCGTGCAATTAAGATTCTGGCGCGGCCGGAATCGTCCGTTTCGATGGCTTCCACAAGCCATTGCTGCTGCTGAAAAATGGCGGAAACGCCTTCGGCCTGCCCGTCTCCAAATTCCAGCATCAATTTGCCTTCCGGGGCGAAGAGGGCCGGCGCTTCCCTGGCAATTCGCCGGAAGAAGCAGAGACCGTCGGGACCGCCATCGAGTGCCAGGCGCGGATCATGGTCCCGCACTTCGGGCTGCAAATGCTCGATTTCCGCGCTCGGGATGTAGGGCGGATTCGCGACCATCAGATCAAATTGGGCCTTATCCGGCAGGATGGAAAAGGCATCGCCAACTCGGAACTTGATGCGATCCTGCACCTGATGGCGGGCAGCATTCGCGCGGGCCAATGCGATCGCCTCGGCCGAGCTGTCCAGGGCGTCGATCCTGGCGGAGGGGCACTTGACCGCCAGGGCGATGGCCAGACATCCGCTGCCCGTGCCGAAGTCGAGCGCATGTGCAGGACCTCGCTGGGTTGCGGCGCGTTGCTCGAGAAACTTCCAGGCACGTTCGGCCAAAAGCTCCGTCTCCGGCCGAGGCACCAGCACATGGCGGTTGACCGCCATCTCCAACCCGCAAAAGGATGTGGAACCGGTGAGGTGCTGCAGCGGTTCGCGTTCGCCCCGGCGTCGGATGAGTTCGCGCAGACCGGCCAGCTCCGCTTCGTTCAACACCCGCTCGAAATTGAGGTAAAGCTTCAGGCGGGGAAGCTGCAAAACGTGGGCGAGCAACAGTTCGACCTGCAGGCGCGGAGACTCGACGCCTTTGCGGGCGAGGAACTCAGTGCTGCGCTGGATCACTTCCAGAACCGTCATTCCTGCCATTCTGAACCAGGCAAACCGCCAGGCACAACCGGCAAAAGGAGCGCGGCAGCAATTCTCACTTTGCTGAACGCGGCTGTGTGCAAAGCACCACCGCCGCGCGTGAAATGCTGAGCGCGTCGATTTATGCAGACCCGCTTCGGCTGGTCGGGACGGCACAGTCGCGAAACGGTCGGAAGGAAAGGCTGCCTGGCGGTTTAAGATGGATGCCGGAATGTCGCCGGAGATGGATCCGTCAAGAAAGGAAGAAACGGGCGAGACGCGCTGTTTTACTTTGACTGCAAAGGACAGGCGAGACGCGCTGTCTTACGGGCAAATGACACAAAAACGTAACCAAACCGCCTCAGGAACGTCATCTCGAACCACTCAATTAAGCGTATGAAAACTCGATTACCAGTCAAACTGATCACCATCGCATCGGCGGCCCTGGTCGGTTGCTTGTTCAGCACCACCGTGCGCGCCGCGGACACCATCAAGCTCGATCCCGAGCTCAAGGAATACAAGCCGGTCAGCGGCATTTCCGGGACCGTGAACTCGATCGGCTCGGACACACTCAACAACCTCATGACCTACTGGGCGGAGGGCTTTCGGAAAATCTATCCGAACGTCACCGTGCAAATCGAAGGCAAAGGCTCTTCGACCGCCCCGCCTGCGCTCATTGCCGGGACTGCCCAACTGGGTCCCATGAGCCGGAAAATGAAGGCGGAGGAAATCGACGCCTTCGAGAAAAAGTACGGTTACAAACCACGCATGATCGGGGTGGCACTCGACGCCCTGGCGGTTTATGTGAACAAGGATAACCCCTGCGAGCACCTCACCATGCAGCAGGTGGATGCGATCTTTTCCAGCACCAAAAAGCGCGGCGGCAAAGACATGATGCGCTGGGGACAGGTCGGTTTGACCGGCGAATGGGCGAACAGGCCGATCAGTCTTTACGGCCGCAACAGCGCCTCGGGCACTTACGGCTTCTTTAAGGAGCACGTGCTAGATAAGGGCGACTACAAATCGTCGGTCAAAGAGCAGCCCGGTTCCGCCTCGGTCGTGCAGGGAGTTGAAAACGAACTGGGCGGCATTGGCTACAGCGGTATTGGCTACAAGACCTCTGGCGTAAAAGCCTTGCCCATCGCTCATCGGGGCCCTCCGGTGCCTCCCACCCAGGAGAACGTGGACGACTTCAAATACCCGATTGCCCGCTACCTTTATGTTTATGTCAACTCCGATCCGGTAAGAGGCCCGGACCCTCTGGTGCGGGAGTTTATCAAGTATGTCGTCTCCAAGGAAGGCCAGGAAGTGTGCATCAAAGATGGCTACTTCCCCCTCAGCGCCAAGAAGGCCAAGGAGATGCTCGATCTCATCCAGGTCAGCGCCGAATGATTCGTGGTGCAAATTGTCACCAGGGCGGAGTTGGTCTTTCTTCAGGACCAGCTCCGCTTCCTTTAACTCCGTTCGCTCGATCATGCCGCCCACACCCGTTGAGCAGTTGAACGCGTCCCCTCCTTCGGAACCGGCCGGCCCTCGCATTTCCATTCCGAAAAAGGCCCCGCCAAGGGTAAAGGTGGCGGACCGGCTCGCGGCCGCAATCATTCGTCTGGGTGGCGCGGCCGTCATCGTTGCAGTTCTGGGCATCTTCGTCTTCCTGGTGCACGAAATCTGGCCGTTGCTCCTCTCGGCCAAATCGAAGGTCACCTATCAGGGCGCCTGGCCCGTTCCTGAACAAGCCGGAGAGCCGCTCGTCATCGGCATTGACGAATACGAGACCTACGTTTACGGCCTCTTCCCGGGCAAAGACACCCTCCAGTTTGTGGATGCCGGAACCTGGCAGGCGTTCACCAATCGCGCTCTTCCGAAGCTCGGAGATCGGGAAGTGGTCTCAGCTTACCGCACACCCGCAGGCGATCATCTCTTTATTGGGACCAGTGACGGCTACGTCCTGCTCGTCGATGTCAAGTTTCGTCCCGTTTATGATACCGGCGAGCGGCAGATCGTCGTTTCGCTGAGCGAAGGAGAACTGATTGAAGTCTGCCCTGAAGGGACCGCCGTCGAAAAGGTCTTCGGCCTAACCGATGGCGGCACCGCGCATTTCGCAGCCGCCTGCGGCAAGGGCAAGCTTTACACAGGCCGCTATGAGGAAGGCGAAGGTCCGCGCATCGAAGAAGTTGGCGGCGAGGTGGAGGGTAACGTGACGCACCTTCTCCTGGATGAGGATGGTGATAAATTGTTCGCCGCTACGGATGAAGGGCTTGTTTACCATTGGTATCTCGAAGAGAACCGCGAAACTCCATTTTCCACTCTGCGCCCCGGCGGAAATCAAAAGAGGATTTCCGCCCTTGAATTCGTCATCGGGCACAGCTCGATTTTGATCGGGTATGACGACGGCTCGATCGAGCAGTGGTTCGGCGTGCGCGAAAGCCCGGACCAGTTTCTCCGGCCTTACCAAAAAATCCGCTCCTTCGAGCCGCTGCCAGGCCCGGTGACCCAGATCGCACGCTCGGGCCGGGATCGAGGGTTCGTCGCCGCATCGAGCGACGGCACTGTCCGGCTTTATTTCAGCACTTCGGGCCGCACCCTTCTGACCCTGAACGCCGGCGGCCCGCTGGCCGCTCTTTGCTATGCGCCCAAACTGACGAGTATCGTAGCCGCTACCGCCGAAAACCGCGCCGCGCAATGGGCTGTGGAGAATCCTCATCCTGAGGTTTCCTGGAGGACGCTTTTCGCGAAGGTCTGGTACGAAGGCCACGATGAACCAAAATTCGAATGGCAATCGACTGGTGGCAGCGACGATTTTGAATCCAAGTTGAGCCTGGTGCCATTGACTCTGGGCACGTTGAAAGGGGCCTTTTACGGATTGCTTTTTGCCATTCCCATCGCTGTCCTGGCCGCTCTCTACACCTCCCAGTTCATGCATCACCGGATTCGGACCATGGTAAAGCCAACGGTCGAAATCATGGCGGCGCTGCCCAGCGTGGTCATTGGATTCCTGGCCGGTCTCTGGCTGGCGCCCATTCTCGAAAACCATGTCATCTCCTTTGCGGCTGTGCTCGTAGCCGTTCCCGCGCTGGTCCTGCTGGCTGTGGCGATCTGGCATCGCCTGCCCATCGGCTGGCGGCTGCGGGTCCCGCATGGGACGGAGCTGGCCCTGATCGTTCCCATTGTGGTCCTCGGCTTCATCATCGCCCTGAACGGGGGTCCGTGGCTCGAGTTCCTTTTCTTCAAAGGGAATTTCAAACAGTGGGTCTTTGACACCTTCGGCCAGCAATTCGAACAGCGGAACAGCATCGTCATCGGCTTCGCCATGGGTTTTGCGGTCATTCCCATCATTTTCACCATTTCCGAAGACGCCCTTTCGAACGTGCCTCAACACTTTGTTTCCGGCTCGCTGGCGTTGGGGGCGAGCCGATGGCAGACGGCCACGCGCGTGATTCTGCCCACGGCCAGCCCTGGAATTTTCTCGGCAGTCATGGTGGGCTTCGGCCGGGCCGTGGGGGAAACGATGATCGTCCTGATGGCGACCGGCAACACGCCCATCCTCAGCTTCAGCCCCTTCAACGGCATGCGCACGCTTTCAGCGAACATCGCCGTCGAAATCCCGGAAGCGCCCGTGGCCGGCACGCTTTACCGCATCTTGTTCCTGACGGCGATTCTTCTGTTTGTGATGACCTTCATTGTCAACACCGTGGCTGAGGTGATCCGCCAGCGGCTGCGCGAGAAGTATCAGGCTGTTTAAACCGTATGGATACCGTGATGGCATCGCGTCCCAGCGGATCATTCGGCCCCTCCAGGAGCGCCGGGATGCTCTCCTCGCCCAGGGGCCGGCGGCCGCAGGGCGAAGCCAAGATCTGGCTGACCGGTTCTGCGCTTGCGATCTGTTTGCTCATGATTGCGGGGCTGCTGATTGTTGTGATGATCAACGGGCTGGGAATGTTCTGGCCGCATGCGCTCACGCAAGTG
>CAZCUL010000037.1:0-4297 GCA_964501475.1 uncultured Verrucomicrobiota bacterium
ACCCAAAAAACCGGCGTATCTCCCGTGTAACGCTGCAGGACGCTTCGGAGCATCTCTTTGTGCAACGGATAAAGCTGTTCCACACGGATGATGGCCACGTCCTTGCGCCCGGATTTTTCCCGATGCGCTTCGAGATCGTAATAGACCTTCCCGGTGCAAAGCAAAATGCGCTTCGTTTCATGGCCCCGTCCGGCAAACACATCCGGTAACACCCGCTCAAAGCCGCCGTGCGCGCAATCATCAAAGGTCGAAACGACGTTCGGATGGCGCAGCAGACTTTTCGGCGTCAACACCACCAGCGGCTTGCGCCAGCGCCGCAGCACCTGGCGGCGCAAGAGATGGAAATACTGCGCGGGCGTGGTGGGGTAGGCGATCTGCATATTGTCTTCGGCCGCCAAAGTGAGAAACCGTTCGAGGCGGGCGCTGGAGTGTTCCGGCCCTTGCCCCTCAAACCCATGCGGCAGCAACAGCACCAATCCGCTTAAACGCCGCCATTTGTCCTCCGCGCTGGCAATAAACTGATCGATGATCACCTGGGCCGCGTTGCAGAAATCGCCGAACTGCGCCTCCCATAGGATCAACCCATTCGGGCAGTCCAGGCTGTAACCATACTCGAAGCCGAGCACGCCGGACTCGGACAACGGGCTGTTGGCAATCTCGACCGCTCCTTGGTCCCCGGACAAATGCTGCAGCGGCACGTAAGCGTGGCCATCCACGTAATCGTGCAGGACCGCATGCCGCTGACTGAATGTCCCGCGCGCCGTGTCCTGGCCTGTGAACCGAATGCGATACCCCTCACTGGCAATGCCCGCCAGCGCCAAAGCCTCCGCCGTGGTCCAATCCAGCGGATGCTCCCCCTTTGCCATTTCCTTGCGCGTTTTCAGGAACTTCTTGATCTTCGGGTGCGGCCGGAAATCGCGCGGCAGCCGCGTCTGCGCCTCCAACCATTCCATCAAGCGCTTCTTCTCCACCCCGGTTTCCACCTCGGGCGCGTTCGACTCCGGCCCCCCCACGTATTGCGGCCATATGCCGCGCACAGCCTCAGGCGGACGCTGATACGATTCGCTGCGCGCTTCGGAGAGCTCCTTCTCCAGAACTTCCCGGCGTTTGGCCGCGATCTCGTCGGCTTCCTCGCGCGTCACGCCGCCCAGCTTGAGCAAATGCTCCAGATACCCTTCCCGAACAGACTTGCGTTTCCCGATGGCCGCATAAAGAACCGGCTGGGTAAACGCCGGTTCATCCCCCTCGTTGTGGCCCAGGCGCCGGTAGCCGTACATGTCGATAACGACATCGCGGCGGAAAGCGTGGCGGAACTCGAGGCACAGCTTCACCACCTGCGCCACCGCTTCCGGGTCTTCGCCATTGACGTGGAAGATTGGCACCTGAAGCATCTTGGCCACCTCTGTCGCGTAAGTGCTCGAGCGCCCTTCGTCCGGCCCGGTGGTGAATCCAATCTGGTTATTCACGATCACGTGCAGCGTTCCATTGACACCGTAGGCGGCAAGCTGGCTCAGGTTCAGCGTCTCCTGCGCCATCCCTTGTCCGGCGAAAGAGGCGTCCCCGTGAATCAGAATCCCCATCGCGCGGGTCCGGCTCGTGTCGCCCATCCGGTCCTGCTTGGCCCGCACCCGGCCGAGCACGACCGGGTTCACAAACTCCAGATGACTCGGGTTAAAGCAGAGCGAGAGGTGAATCTTTTGTCCCAGCGCCGTTTTCCAATCGGTGCTGTGGCCCAGATGATATTTCACATCGCCGCGCCCCTGGTAAAACTCCGGATCGGCATCGTCGAACTCGCGAAAAATCTGGCGCGGACTTTTGTGCATGATGTTGGCCAGCACGTTGAGGCGGCCGCGATGCGCCATGCCCAGGACGATTTCCTCGATGCCCTGTTCGCCCGCCTTTTCGATGGCGAGGTCCAGGAGCGGAATGAGGCTTTCCGATCCTTCCAGCGAAAACGTCTTTGCGCCCACATATTTCCGCCGAATGAATTCCTC
This sequence comes from uncultured Verrucomicrobiota bacterium, assembly GCA_964501475.1. Lineage (GTDB taxonomy): Bacteria > Verrucomicrobiota > Verrucomicrobiia > Limisphaerales > CAZCUL01 > CAZCUL01. The sequence goes on from CAZCUL010000037.1 coordinate 1,995, forward strand.
GAAGGTCACCGCATCCGTCAGCCGCGTCAGGATGCGAATCTGTTCCTCCCGACTGATCGGGAGGCGGTTTTCCGTGACCTCCATCCGCGATTGCAGCCAGCGCCGCACGGTTAAATCCGCGATGTGCATGTACTCGACACCAATCGATCGGCAATAGGTGTTTTGCAGCCGCTGCAAGATTTCGCGCAGCGTCAGCATCCCTTCCGGGTGCACCGTTTCGCAGGAAAACCGCAGGTCCATGTCCGCGGGTGTAAACCGGTAAAACTCCGGCTGCAGTTCCGGCGGGCACGGGCGCGGCAACCCCAGCGGATCAATCTGCGCAATCATGTGCCCGCGGCTGCGATAGGCCCGGAGCAACTGATCGACCCGGTCTTGCAGACTCGTCAGCCGCCGCTGTTCCGCTTCGCTTTCGCCATCGGCCCGGCTCCGGCCCGGCGGATGAAACAAGCTGGAAGGTTTGAAAGTGGGTCCGAGGCGGGACCGACTACGCCCGCGCTCGCCGTTCTCGATGGCGTCGAAGTAACGGCGCCATTCCTCCGAGACTGAGCCGGGGTTTTCGAGATACTCGGAGTAAAGCTGCTCTACAAAGGAGAGGTTGGCGCCATTGGGTAATTGTTCCATTTGGCTCATAACGTAAAATCAGCGTGGCGAGTTTTGGAGGCCTCGCGCCGTGACGCCTCATGGCAAAGTATCGCGCTCTAAGGGCTTTTTGAAAGACAAAAGAGGCTCGTAAACGCTGTTCGAACGAACATGCCGTCGATTCAATACCTCGGGGCAGTTCCATCCGCAGTTCGAACGAGCAACGGAAAATATGCGTGGTGCTTCCTCCGACGGGGCTCATTGGTCGGCTGGCTGAACCCCCACGACCATTACCGTTTTGACAGGTTCATCTACCCAATAGGTAATGGCATAGTAGCCAATGATCTTGATCTGGCGCGTCCGAAGACTCTGGTCTTGGTCGGCAAAATCACCGGGAGTATCGGGATTCTGGGCCAGCGACCGCACAAACCTCATGATCAATTTGCGTTGCTCGCCCCGGGCGGGAACTATCTCCAACAGATCGAAGTGGAGATAGACTGCATACGAATCCATTTAAGAAGTCTGCCGCTTATCGAGCTCGCCCTCGAAGTCATCCGGCCGCAGCCAATGAGAGGGTTCCTTGTCATCCAATCTGCGATCGATATACTGCTTGTACTCCCGATCATCCGAATGGCGGAGATGGAACAAATATGCGATCACTTCATCTTGTTCCTTTCGCGGGAGCGCGGCTAGCTTTTCCTTGATTTCCTGCACGCTCATCACCGACAGGCTAATGGATACAAAGACTTGAAGCAAGTCTCGCCATTTGCAATTTGCAAAGTGGGTCTTTGTTGGGAGGTCTGAGCGCCAGCCTCTCACGCCAACCCCACGTCGGATCACAGAACCACTTCGGTTCCGACGCCTCGATCGGTGAAGATTTCCAGGAGCACAGAATGTTGCACACGGCCATCGACAAAGGACACTTTCTCGACGCCGGCTTGAATGGCCGCCACGGCGCTATCCACTTTGGGAATCATTCCTTTGTCGATGACACCGGCTCGCTTCAATCCCTCGACTTCTGTAGTGTGGAGATGTGGAATGACCGAGGCCGGATCAGCCGGATCACGCAACAAGCCCGGCACATCGCTCATGAAAACCAGCCGCCTGGCCTTCAACGCCATGGCAGCCTGCATGGCGGCCAGGTCCGCGTTGCAATTGTAAATTCGCCCATCCTCCCCTCGCGCCGTGGGGCTGATCACCGGCGTGACACTGCGGCGGATGCATTCCCGCAAGGGCGCGGTATTCACCGAGACCACCTCTCCCACAAAGCCGATGTCAATCGGATCGTTCTCCGCGCTCTTCAACCAGAGCTTCCGGCACCGGAAAATATCCGTGCCGGAAAAACCGCGTGCTTTCCCGCCCAGTCGATTGATGGTGGCCACAATCTCGGGATTGATTTCCCGGGACAAGACGCGCTCGACGACGCCGGTGGCGGCCTCATCCGTCACGCGCATTCCCTGGATGAATTGGGCTTTTAAGCCAGCCGCATCCATCGCGCGCGTCACGGCCTTGCCCCCGCCATGCACCACCACGGGATTGATGCCGACCGCTTCAAGAAAAACCACATCGCGAGCCACCCCGGTGCGGACGTCCGGGTCCGGCGAATCCATAAAGCTGCCGCCGTACTTCACCACGAAGGTCTGGCTCCGAAACCGCTGAACGTAGGGCAGCGCTTCGAGCAGGGTCTCCGCTTTGGCGATCAGGTCTTGCATGGTCGCCAATGA
>CAZCUL010000038.1:0-7623 GCA_964501475.1 uncultured Verrucomicrobiota bacterium
GAGCCCCATCCATATCCGTATCGCTTTTACCGCGCGCGGCTTCGCCAGTAGATCCAGGGTTTTCCAACGTGAAAGTCGAGGATTGAGAAGCTTGCGCTGCTGTGCTCGAATGCAGTGTCGGATCGAGCCTGAATCGCATCAGCGATAGACCTGGGAAAAGCGCAGACGGAAAAAGCCGCGAAGGGAAGACATCGGCGCAGGACTGTAGACGCCGTCTTCCGCGCGGAGGAGCGTCCTCCACGGGCTGGCCGGGTTGTCGCTGGTCTGGAGTTCAACATTCCGGACCACGAGACGGCAAGCGGCGCGGGCGTGATCTTCACCTTGAACTCGCCCCACAGCATTCGCAGTTCGTGAGCGACGATCTGGCTGAGCCAACTGTCGAAATCCTCGAGATGACGGTGTTGCGATGGGCGCCGAAGTGATAGAGCGCGTCAAAGGGCGAAAGCGCGGCCGCACCGGCGGGGATGGCCTGTTGCTCGGGAGAGACGGAGTCGGAAACGGCCAGCGCGCTGACGGTGGGAACGAAGCAGTGAAAGTTGGAGACCCGGGTGACGGTGCCGGCGCCGGCGAGGGAATTCGAGGCGGCGCGCCCCTTGTCACTGTAACTCAACCACCAGAGCGCGATGCTTCTAACGTCGAAGACGAGATGAGAGACCTTCCGCGAGTGTCATTTTTTGGTCAATTTGCGGACTGCTTGGTGCCGGATTGTGTCGGTTTGTCGATTTGAACGATCATCTGCGCCGACGCGAGTGTGAAGTGCGAGAACGCAGCAACCCAGATGAGCGCCAAAACGACTTCGACAGGCATTGCTCGGATGCGCATTAAGAATGGGGACATAGCCGCGGCTTGAACTTTCAGCGTGCTTTCCCGGCGCTGCCGATTATTTTCGCCCCATGCAGTCACGGTCCAAATCCGAGCAACTTTTTGCCGACGCGCTTCGATTGAGTCCGGGGGGGGTGAATTCTCCGGTGCGGGCGTTTCGGGCGGTGGGCGGCCAGCCTTTTTTCGTCAACCGCACGCAGGGGAGCCGGGTCTGGGACGTCGATGGCAACGAATACATCGATTACGTCTGCACCTGGGGACCGGCCATCCTCGGCCATGCGCATCCGAGAATCATCAAAGCAGTGCAGGAAGCGGCCGCAAACGGAACAAGCTTCGGCATCCCGAACCCTTTCGAAGTGGGAATGGCGAGGCTGATTTGTTCGATGGTGCCGAGTGTGGAGAAGGTGCGGATGTGCAATTCTGGAACCGAAGCCTGCATGTCCGCCATCCGCCTGGCGCGCGGCTTTACCGGCCGGGACAAGATCATCAAGTTCGAAGGCTGTTACCACGGACATGCGGATTCGCTTCTGGTCAAGGCAGGCTCCGGCGCTTTGACTTTCGGGCATCCGGACAGCGCGGGTGTGCCGGCGGCCTTTACGCAGCACACGATTGCTTTGCCCTTTAACGACGTGGAGGCGGTCAAACAGGCTTTTTCGGCGAATCAAGGCCAGATTGCCGGAATCATTCTCGAGCCTGTTCCGGGGAATGCGGGTCTTTACCTGCCCAAACCTGGGTACCTGGAGTCCCTTCGCGAAATCACATCCGAAACCGGCGCACTGCTGATCTTCGATGAAGTGATGACCGGCTTCCGTCTGGCGCCGGGCGGAGCACAGGAGCGGTTTGGCATCAAGCCGGACCTGAGTTGCTTCGGAAAAATCATCGGAGGCGGCCTGCCGGTGGGCGCGTTCGGGGGGCGGGCGGACGTGATGGATAAGCTGGCTCCGCTCGGGCCCGTGTATCAGGCGGGAACACTCAGCGGCAATCCGCTGGCGATGGCGGCGGGCGTGGCGGCTTTGGAAGAGCTGAATAGCGGGAACATTTACGACCAGCTCGAGCAACTCGGCGCGCAGTTGGAGAGCGGCCTTCGCAGTGCGGCAAAGGCCGCAAAGCTCGCTGTCCAGTTTAAGCGGATTGGGTCGATGTTCTGCGGTTATTTCACGGAGAGGCCGGTGGATCATTTGGCGGACGCTATGAAGAGCGACCGGGACCGCTTTGCGAAATTCTTTCACGGCATGCTCGAGGCCGGAATCTATTTGGCCCCGTCCCAATTCGAAGCCGGGTTCATCTCCGCCGCCCACACCTCCGCGGACATCGACCGAACGGTTGCGGCTGCGGAAAAGGTGTTCCAGCGGCTTTAACTCAAGCATCCGGACCAAAGTGCGCTTTCTGGCGATTGATCACGGCAGCAAAAGAATCGGGCTCGCGCTTAGCGACGAGCTGAAGATGATTGCTCAGCCGCTGGAGTTCATTCCGGCCGAACCTTTCGATCAGTTTCTGGACCGATTGAAAACGATCCTTCGCGAGAAGGAGGTCGAACGAATCATTGTGGGGATGCCGCGGAACATGAACGGCAGTTACGGGCCCGCCACTGAGAAAGTCCGTGAGTTTGTGATTGTGTTGAAAGAGGCGGTGAAAATTCCCATCGCGACCTGGGACGAACGGCTGACCTCGGCTCAGGCCAATCGCGTGCTCATCTCGGCGGATGTCCGCCGCGCCAAACGGAAGGAAAAAGTGAATCAGATGGCTGCGGCGATTCTTCTGCAAAGTTATCTGGACAGCCAGGCCGGAGGTCTTTAAGGCCATGGCCGATCCATGAGCGCGATTCCGCTGGTCAAACTCAAACTCACCATCGCCTACGACGGCACTCGATATGCCGGCTGGCAGGTGCAGAAAACCGGGACCGGGGTGCAGGAGAAAATCGAGCAGGCGCTCCAAAAACTCTTTCCCTCAGCCGCGCGACTGGTCAGTTCGAGCCGCACGGATACAGGCGTGCATGCCCTTGGGATGGCGGCTCATGTCGAGATTCCGCAGGCAGAACTCAAAATGTCGCCCGCCAAACTGCTGCTGGCGCTGAATGCCCATTTGCCCGAGGACATTCGCATCACGGCGTCCAGGCGAGTCCCGGCCGGCTTCCATGCCCGCTTCAGTGCGCGCGGCAAACAATACCGTTACTTTGTTTGGAATCATGCGGCGATGAACCCGTTGTTGCGGCACCAGGTCTGGCATGTTCCGGCTCAACTCGACCTTGCCGCCATGAGGGCGGCTGCAAAGGCTTTTGAGGGCAAACACGACTTTAAATCGTTCGCGGCGACGCGGAATTACGAGATGGAATCGACGGTGCGCACCGTAACGCGATGCGTTCTGCGGCGGCAGGGGCTTCTCCTGACGTTCATCATCGAAGGCGATGGCTTTCTTTACAAAATGTGCCGTGGCATGGTGGGCACATTGGTGCAGTTGGGCCGGGGGAAGTTTGGCCCGGCGGAAATCAAGGGCATGCTGGATGCGCGCGACCGGCGCGCTGCGGGCATGAGCGCCCCCGCTCATGGGCTGGTATTGTGGAAGGTGTTTTATTAGAGAGAAAGGTAGGACGGGCGTCCTGCCTGTCCACGCCGACAGGGATGTCGGCGGTACTGCCGACTGGAAAGCCTGCGGGACGTGGGATGTAACGCCGGGTTCTCAGCCGGCCTGAACAGGCGAGACGCCTGCCCTGCGTGCAACTGAACGCGGCTGGCAGCGTTCAATAAAACAGATCATGACGCTGGATGATTTGATTTCATCGGCCCGCGAGCAGGGGGCGAGCGACCTTCACCTGGAACCGGGATTGCCCCCGGCTGTCCGGGTCCGCGGTTCATTACGCGTGAGCGGCGAGCCCCTCGGCGGGCGCGCCCTCCTGGACATGGCCCGGGAAATCATCGGGCAGGACCAATGGCCGCGCTTTCTGGAACGCCGCTCATTCGACCTCTCCAAAAACATCGCTGGGGTCCGATGCCGCATTAACGTGTTGCAGACTGCGCGCGGCGTGGGGTTGGCCGTCCGTTTATTGGCCTCCTTCCAGGCGACTGTCGAGACACTGAACCTGCATCCGGACCTGAAAAAGCTTGTGGCCCATCAGAACGGGCTGATTCTGGTGAGCGGCCCGACCGGGTGCGGCAAATCCTCCACGATGGCGGCGTTGATCCAGGAGATCAACCTTACCGAGCCGCGCCATATCGTGACCATCGAAAGTCCCGTCGAGTACACGTTTCGACCGCGCCACGCCTACATCCGCCAGCGCGAAGTGGGGCGCGATACGCCGTCGTTCGATCAAGCTCTGCTGGATGCGTTGCGTGAAGATCCGGATGTATTGATGGTGGGCGAAATGCGGGACCCGGAAACGATGCGGTTGACGCTGAATGCGGCGGAAACCGGCCATCTGGTTCTTGCCACGATTCACTCCTCGAACTGCGTTGAGGCGCTGCAACGCCTGGTATCGGCCTTCCCGGCGGAGATTCAGAATTCGGTGCGCGCGCAACTGGCGGATTGCTTATTGGGAGTCATTGCACAGCGGCTCCGGTTTCGGTCTGATTTGAACATTCGCGTCCCGGAATGTGAGATTCTCATGTCCACCCATCCCGTCCGGAATTTCATTCGCACCGGCGAGTTCTTCCGAATCGCTGCGGTGATCGAAACCGGCGCGGAGCACGGAATGTGGACCTACGCGCGTTACCAGAACTGGATCGAGAACCGAAAGAACTGGCATTTGCCGGCTCGGAATGAGGGGCCTCCTGATGCTGATGTCAACGAACGGGCCGCGGTCGAACCGGCCCGGCCTGCCGCTTCCGAACCCAAACAGCCATCGAACGCTCCTCTTCGACCCCGCCCGCCGCAGACGCCGCAAGAATCAGGCGGGCCAATTGAGATCGAACCTGTGGAGGGCGGCTTGTCCGAATTGATCCGCAAGCTGGAAAAGGAGTAGGCGCGCGTCGTCAGAACTCGCTTTGCGTGAAGAGCGCGCAGCTTCTGCTTGCCGGATAGCGCATTTTCTCCTCGAAAAGGCTCGGCACCGTCGATGCTAAATCGGTTTAACGCGGTGGTCATATGCGAATCCCGATCATCAAATCCAGCCAAAGAGGTTCGAGCACCTTTGTTGACATGCTGTTTCTCGTTCTGACTGCGGCGATTCTGGTTGGATGGTTTATTCCGGAATTCATCCTGAAACCGCGAAGGAGGACAGGCTGCGGCATCTCCTGCGTGAGTAATCTCAAGCAGGTCGGCTTGGCTTGCCGGATCTGGTCGAATGACAACGGAGACAGGTTTCCGTGGATGATTTCCACCAATGCGAACGGGACGCTTGAATTGACCAACAGCGGTAACGCCTTTTGCCATTTCCTTGCCCTCTCAAACGAAATGTCCTCACCGAAAGCATTTTATTGTCCCCAGGATCGGCTGAAAGCCAGAGCCGTAACATGGATGAACTTTGATGATGGAGCGCTGAGCTACTTCGTTGGATGGAATGCTTCGGAAGACGATCAGAACTCGCTGCTTTCAGGAGATCGCACCATCTCGACCAATGGACGCATCCATTCGGGCAGCCTGATCCTTGAGAAGGAGTCTCCCGTGCAGTGGGCAAAAGGGCTTCATCCGGAAGGCGGAAACATCGGCCTGGCCGACGGCAGTGTACACCAGGTTACTTCCAGGTCTAGAACGCTCAAACGCATGGTTGGAACCCCTTCGAATGAAGTGATCCTGCTGCTGCCTTCGACCACCGCCCGTTGACGTTTCGACACGTCGAGGCCGACGGGGTTAAGAGAAGCCGATCTCATTCAAAGCCTGGCTTCAGCGGACAAGGCCTTCCAGTGCGTAGCGCAGACAGCCTCGTCTCTGAGTATCGCTCAGATTCATGACAGGCCAGGCGAATTTGTCGGAGCGCGGCTGTCCCCAGCCGCAGCGCTGGCGAATGCGAAAGGCGCTGGGGAATTCCTGCGTCGGCCATGCTTCCCGGCAAGCTGCGGCTGAGGAGAGCCGCGCTCCTTTGGTTGCGGCGCTGCCGCGCTGTGCTGTTTCGCCGGCAGGCAGTTGGCCCGGGCGGGAATGTGGGACCGGCAAGTTGCGGTAAGCTACGCCTCGTTCGCTGACTGCGCCGCGCAGATTGGGCAACCTGCAGCCCGGCTCGGCAGCCTGCGCTACACCGGACTACGCCGGGCTTTTGAGGTTTGCCAGCGGGGTTCGTTTGGCCTAAGAATGCTTTTCTTGCGGTCCTTATGAATCCGGAAGTCGAGATCTACGACACAACCCTGCGCGATGGCAGTCAGGGCGAGGGCATCAATTTTTCAGTGGCGGACAAGCTTCGCCTCGCTGAGCGGATTGACGCTTTTGGGATTCATTACATCGAGGGCGGCTGGCCGGGGTCGAATCCCAAGGACATCGAATTCTTTGCCGAAGCTCGAAAGCGGAAGTTCAAACAGGCGAAGCTGGCGGCCTTTGGCTCGACGCGGCGCAAAGGGACGCCGGTGGAAAAGGACGAGCAAGTCCGCCTCTTGATCGAGGCCGAAACGCCGGTGGTCACCATCTTTGGCAAAACCTGGCTGCTGCATGTTACCGAGGTCCTTCGCACCACGCCCGAGGAGAACGTGGCGATGATTGGGGAGACGATTCGTTACCTTAAGAGTCACGGGAAGCTGGTCGTGTACGACGCCGAGCACGCCTTCGACGGCTACAAGGACAATCCAGAGTACGCGTTGGCTACGTGGCGGGCGGCCGAAGAGGCCGGCGCGGATATTGTGACGCTTTGCGATACCAATGGCGGTTCATTGACCTCGGAAGTGGCGCGAATCACCGAGCTGGCCCGGCAGAAACTGTCGGCAAGAATTGGAATTCACACGCACGACGACATTGGGCTGGGGGTGGCCAATGCGCTGGCGGCCCTGGAGGCGGGCGCAAGCCACGTCCAGGGGACGATCAACGGGTATGGCGAGCGCACTGGAAATTGCAACCTCACCAGCGTGATTCCAAACGTCGCTTGCAAACTCAGGAAACGTTGCGTGCCGGAGGAGTCGCTGGCGCTGCTGCGCGACCTCTCGCAGTTTGTGGACGAGATTGCGAACGTCCGCCACAACCCGCGCCAACCCTGGGTGGGCGCTTCGGCTTTCGCGCACAAGGGCGGCATGCACGTCAATGCCGTGCAGAAAGTCGCTCACAGCTTCGAGCACATTGATCCGGGGGTGGTGGGGAACAGCCGCCGCGTATTGATCAGCGATCTGGCCGGGCGGAGCAATATTGTGATGAAGGCGCAGGAGCTCGGTTTTGCGATTGATAACGAGACGCCGGAGTTGAAGGTTATTCTGAGCCGGATCAAGCAATTGGAGCACGACGGTTATGAGTTCGAAGCGGCCGAGGCATCGCTGGCTTTGCTCATCCGGAAGATACTGAAGCACGAGGCGCCGCTCTTTGTGGTGGACGCGTATCATGTGTCGATGCGCCGGGATGGAAGCAGCTCGATTTGCGAAGCGACGGTCAAGGTGCGTGTGGGCGAGCAACGGGCGCATACCGCTGCCGAGGGCGACGGACCGGTGAACGCGCTCGATTCGGCGCTGCGGAGCGCTTTGGCGACGTTTTATCCGCAATTGAAGGAGGTCCAACTCACCGATTACAAGGTGCGCATCCTTGATACCGCGACGGGAACGGCGGCCAAGACGCGCGTGCTCATTGAATCGAGCGGCGGCAAGCAGGAATGGGGGACCGTGGGCGTCAGCGAAAACATTATTGAAGCGAGTTTGCAGGCGCTGGTGGACAGTATTGAGTATGCGCTGATGAAGAGCGCGA
>CAZCUL010000039.1:0-2603 GCA_964501475.1 uncultured Verrucomicrobiota bacterium
GGCCGGCGAGATTGAATTGCTGAATTCCAGGAAGAGGCGCAGTCATGGTTTTGTGTTGATGATGGTTCCAGACCTTCGACTTCTATCAGTAAATTCAGCAGCCTGTCGAATCGAAACACGCAGAGGCGCAGAGCCAGCAGCGCCCGGTTCGCCCGGTTCCGGCCATTGACTTGGCGAGACGTTCTTACCTAAGGTTCATCCGGTTTAGACGCAAACCTGAACGAACAGCTCGTGTTATTTCCAGCGCCACGACCGTCTGCTGCAGCTTCCCGAGTCGTCATTACTGGCGCGGGAATCGTCACAGCCCTGGGCCTTGATTGGGAAAGCAATGCGGAAGGTTTCAGGTTGGGGCGCGCCGCCTTTCGGCCGGTCAGCCTTTTCGATGTCTCCCGCCAACGCGTCAAGACGGCCGCCGAAGTGAACCTGCCGGAGACGCTGCCCAAAACCCGGCTGAGCAAACGCGAAACCGGCCGGCTGGATCGAGCCACAAACATGCTTCTGCTCGCTGCCGACCAGGCCTGGCAGCAGGCCCGTTGGAATGCATCCGCCGGCTTGCCGCTTGTCCTGGGAACGACCAGCGGCGGCATGAGCATGGGTGAAGCCTACTACCGCCAGGCGATCAACGAGCCGGAACGCCGTCGCCGCCAGGCGGCGCGCGTCCTCCAATACCAGGCCCAGATTCAGGCCGCGCAACTTGCCAAGGCCTTTGGTTTTACCGGACCGATCAATATCATCGCCAATGCCTGCGCTTCCGGCGCCAATGCTCTCGGCCACGCCTGGTCGTTGATCTCCCGCGGACATGCCGACCGCGTTTTGAGCGGCGGCTACGACGCCTTAAGCCAACTTGTCTTTGCGGGATTCGATTCGCTCCAAGCTCTCACGGCCACGCAATGCCGGCCATTCGACGCCCAGCGCGACGGACTGGCCCTGGGAGAAGGCGCGGCCATTCTGGCGCTCGAATCCTTCGAGAGCGCCTTGCGCCGGCGAGCACGAGTTCTCGGTGAAATAGTCGGTTACGGCGCCACCACCGATACGCATCATCTCACCCAACCGCATCCGGAAGGCACGGCTGCGCTCAACTCCATGAAGATTGCCTGTCGCACCGCCGGGTTGCGTCCGGAAGACATCGGTTATGTCAATGCCCATGGAACGGGCACGCCGTTGAACGACATCGCCGAAGCCGAAGCGATCAATCGCTGGGCTGGCGAACAGGCCGCCGCCTTGCCTGTGAGTTCCACCAAAGCCAGCATCGGACACCTGCTGGGGGCTGCTGGATCGGTTGAAGCGGTGGTCTGCCTGATGGCATTGCAAGGCCAGTGGCTGCCGCCAAACACGGCCACGCGGAATGTGGATGAGGCCTGCCGATTCACCGTGGTGCGGGCACCAAATTCGGCAAAGTTCACTCACGCACTGACCAACTCCTTCGGGTTCGGCGGAGCCAATGCCACCCTGGTGCTGCGGAGGTGGGAATGAAACCCCATTCGCCGCGATGCTCACGTGAACCTTGGAGCCGGCGTGAGGAGGCTCTGACCAGCGAATGTCCCGGAGCGGCGTCACCCGAACTTTGTCGAAAGCTTTGTCGAACGCCTTTGTCGAAAGACGGCCTGCTTTCGACAAAGCTACCGACGAAGTTTTCAACAAAGGTTCCAGAAACGGCGCTTCTGAGACAGGCTCCGGCTCAATTCCCCACTCTGCACTCTACATTCAGCATTAGAGTGGGCCCCCTCACGTCGGCTGCCACAGTTCAGCGTTGCAACGGAGACGACTGGGTTATGGCGCCATGAGCCAGGTTTTTGTCCACGGCTACGGAGCAGTTTCACCGGCCGGCTGGAGCGCGGAATTCATGCGCAAGGCCCTCCAGGGTGCTCAGTCTGTGACATCGAAGGAGATCAGCAGACCTGGTTGGCCCCAACCTTTGCGTGTCCGCCGCGTTCCCACTCCCGAGTCCCGGCCGCTCTTCACATCGCATCCACGCCTGCGCCGCACCAGTCCCATCACACAGTTCGCTGTGGCGGCCGCACTGGAAGCGTTGGGAGGCGACGCCGCGCTTGTCACCAGCGGCAAAGTCCGTCTCGGGATTGTCTTCTGCGTCATGTCCGGTTGCGTGAACTATTCGCGGCGGTTTTACGATGAGGCATTGCGCGATCCGTCCACCGCCAGCCCCCTCGTGTTTCCGGAAACGGTTTTCAATGCGCCCAGCAGCCATCTCGCGGCCATGCTCGGCACCAGCGCAATCAATTATACGCTGGTGGGCGATCCCGGGACTTTTCTCCAGGGCCTCGCCCTGGCCGCCGATTGGCTGACCCACGAAGCGATTGAAGCCTGCCTGGTCGTTGGCGCCGAGGAAATCGACTGGCTCACTGCCGACGCCTTTCGACTGTTCGCCGACCGCGTCATGCTTTCCGAAGGCGCGGGGGCGCTGTATTTGCGCGAGAATCCAGGCCGTCATTCACCGGCTCTGCGATTGGTGACCGATGCGCACCTGTTCGATAACCGCTGGACGCGCCTCGAGGCGGCTCGGGCGATGCGCTCACAACTTCCGGCGGGCGGCGCCGAGGACCTGCTCTGCGATGGCCGGCAAAATCTTCGCCGGCTCGATGAAC
>CAZCUL010000040.1:0-3161 GCA_964501475.1 uncultured Verrucomicrobiota bacterium
TTGGAAGGCCGCGCAACCGTCAACCGACTGCTGCGAGTCGAGCTGCATGGTCGCAGCGTGGGTGTTCGTGGTTGTGACCAAACTCGGAGTGTTGCGCCGGTGGCTACCGGCAGCACCACCGCGGGTCGAGCTGGTCATGGCGCGCCGATCTTCGCGGCAGCGAGCCCAACCCGCCAGCGGCGTCGGCCTGGCTCAAACCCAACAATGACAGCGTTCTGAGCCGGAAGGGCCGACACACGAAACAACGCGATGAAGGCAGCGACGAGTCATTGAAGACTGGCGCAGACGGACGGCGAGATGGCGATGCAAGCGAGCCAATTCGTCAAGAGGTGCGCGCCCGGAGAGACTCGAACTCCCGACTCCCAGGTTCGAAGCCTCATCTGGCGCTGTAAGTAATTGTTTTTACGAGCCTGAAGACGGCGCCTGTTGCACTCAAAATCAACACCTTGCACGACCGCGCAGCACCGATGTCGGAAAAGTGTCGGAAGGCCTCTTCGTACCCGCGACCACCTGGCGCAATGCCTTGAGTGTGGAATCGCCATCCCGCCGGCTGGTGGCGAGCCATGGCTTGTTGGGACCTTTAGCGGCAGCGCGAAGGGACAAGAACCGCCCGGGCTTTCAGAAAGTGTGACTCACAGAATGTAGCAATGGCGGTGCTAGAGTCAGCATGCCTGGACCCGGCGGGCGAGAGCCGTCAGGGCCGGCGAACACGGAACCGGGCTTCCCCGGAGGGAGGCGGCAAGTGCCGACATTTGCGTTCTGGACTCTGGAAAATCTGTTCGCGCCGGAGAACCATCCCGGGCGGGAACCGTGGATCGCGGACGCGGTGGGTTCGGACCTTCGCGGCTGGACCGAAGACCTCTTTCAAACGAAGCTGGAGCAGCTGACGCAGGTCATTGCGGCGATGGCCGGGAACGCGGGACCGGACGTCCTCGGTGTGTGCGAAGTCGAAAATCGGTTCGTGCTGGACCAACTCGTCGCCCAGCTGAACCCGGCGACCGGGCGGACCTATGACGTCGCCCACGCCGACAGCCAGGCCGACCGGCGGGGCATCGATACGGCTTTCATCTACGACGGCGCCGACTTCCGGGTCGTCCCGGACACGCTCTTCAGCCATTTCGTCATGCGGCGGACGGGCACGCGCGATATCACGCAGGTGACTTTCAGTGCGGTGAACGGCGATCACGAGATCGTCGCCCTCGCCAATCACTGGCCTTCACGCAGCGGCGGCCCGCCTGTCTCCTCGGCCGGTTTCCGCGCCGTCGCCGGAGAAACGCTGGCCTACTGGCACGAGCGAATCCGGGAAGAGACCGGGGAGGACACACCGGTCATTGCGATGGGCGACCTGAACGATGAGCCCTGGGATTCGTCCGTGTGCTTCAACGCGAACGCCACGCGCGAGCGCGGGGACGTTGAGCGCGCAAGGTCGGCGCGGTTCTACAACATCGCCTGGAACTATATGACCCGCACCGTGCGGGACCATCAGGGTAGCGACCGCGTCATCGACGGCACGCTCTATTACAACGACAACGACAACGGCAACCTGTTCGACCAAATCCTGGTCAATCCGTCCCTGCTGAACGGCAAGCGTCACTTCCGCGTCAACACGGCCACCGCCGACATTTTCGCCTTTCCGGCGATGGTGGATCATCGTGTCGGCGACGGGCCAATAAGGTTCGGCCTGCCAAAGGGCGACGCTGCGGCGAACGTCAACCAGGCAGGATTCAGCGACCACTTCCCTGTGGTGGTGGAGATCGACCTGGTCTAGGAATGCAGTTTGAAAACACTGCCACTGCTCCAACAGCGGGGGTGCCCGTTATCTCTCGCAACGCCGGTGCCTGGAATATTACCAAACGGGAAGTTTGCTGCATTCAGAGATGACGGTCGCTTGAGCCCGTGACCACAACAATATACCGGTCTTGCCTTGGGGTTGCGCAATTTCCGCAGGCCACTGCCTATGCCTGAGCCGCCTGGATCGCCGAACACACCTTGCGCTGAAATTGCCCTCATTTTGGGACTCTTACCGGTTGTCGAAGCAGTCCAACCAAAGCTTGCCTTCGGCAGTCAGCACGCCGAGTTCAAGAAATGCCGGTCTGGCGGAACTATCGGCATAAAAAGGGCGGTTGAAACAGAAGCTGCCGGGATTGAGGCGGCAATATTTCTCCATCGCGCAGTAACGTTTTCCTTCCCCGGACCAGCCCCGATTCAAGTGACGGCGCTGCAAGAATACGTTGACTTCGGCGCGGTCAGCGGCCCCGCCGATTGAATGCGCAATAAAGTGGCCCTTATCCCACGAGTTGCCAAAAGCTGCTTCAGTCGGACCCGCCCAGCCGCGGAGGCGGTAATCATCACGGACCCGCGCCTGAGGTTCAGACCTTCCGAATCGACTGCGTGAAACTTGCGGGTGAAAGTGACCCACATCACAGCCACCACGTGGTTGCCCCCTATGCTGACCCCATGGATGACATCGAATCCGACCGCACAAGAAAGTGGGTCCAGCATCAGGGGATATAAAGGTGAGGCAATCGCTTGGGACCGCATTGAAATACGCCACGATCACCACCGCAACCACGGCCGCTGCGTTGCTCCTTTCGACGGCCTCTTTCGCCGCTTCGAGCTTCGCGAAATTTTCCGTCGACGGCAATCAGCTTCAGTGCGAATCGTCCTTTTCGTCGATCGGCGGCGTGGAGGTGACTGGACAGATTGAAGTCGAGGCGCTGTCCATGGCTTATGAAAGCCCGGGTGCTATCAGAGCCACCGGGGAGATCGTGAACAATCCCATTGAGATACGCAAACGTTTCGATAGGTGCAGCCCTGAGCTCTTGCAAGCCCTCTTTCGGAATTCGGTGGCGGACGTGGAGATCACGATTTTCACGCCTGATAATCAAACCGGGCAAACGGTGGCCAAAAGCCGAATCAGTGCTCTGCAGGGCAGGATTGTGGGCGTCAGCGCAGAGCATTCGTCAGTCGCCAGCGGCGGTGGCGGCACGCTCGAAGTCGTGCGTGTAGTTCCGGGCACCCTCATAGTCGAGGACTTGAGCACGGGCGCAGCATTCTCGGTCCGGCCAGAGGCGGGGGCTCGCTAACCGAATGACTTTCGCGCGTGCGACCGGGCAAGCACGGAAACCGCGCCGGCCCGGTCGCCCCACTCCACGAGGTTC
>CAZCUL010000041.1:0-10486 GCA_964501475.1 uncultured Verrucomicrobiota bacterium
AAAGACCTTATCGCCGGACGGGCCACTGCGGCAAAGGAGCTTGCGGAAGCATCCGCGGAAGCCAAATCAGCGGCCGAATCCAAGCGCGCCGCGGCTGAAGCTGTTGATAAAAGTTCAAAGCGATTTAAGCAAGCGGAAGAACGAAAGGAAGGTCTGGGGAAGCTTGCCAGGGAGGCCTCCGAGCGCGCCAAACCGAAAGAGACGACCATTACTGTCCATTCTGCTCCCGTTACTCTGAAGGTGGTTGAAGGGGCCTCCAGCCATTAGCCTCAGTTGCTTATTCTTGTCGCAAACGGAAGAATTCCTCTCCCGACGGCTCAATTATAGTGACTCTGTTTTCGCCGCCGACCTGCACTGGCTCGATGGCCACTGGCGCCCAGGATGCCGGCGTGGACCAGCCGGTTCTCGATTCGAGAACGAAATCTGTTGCGGCTATTGGCCAAGCCACGATTATAGAGTTATCTGATTTGCGAATAGTGAGCCGGGCCTCGCTTGCCGCTTCCACTTTCGCGAGCCGGTAATAACGCTGCGTGCCACTCATGGCGTTTGTCACGTAATAAAATCCTCCTGCTAACACGGGCACTTCAGGCACCAGAGTCCAATCGTTCTTGTTCCGCAGGTCTGGATTGCTCTGGAGACTATAGCCTTCGGCGAATGCGGCCGGCCACGATATGACGACCTGCGATCCGGCAAGGGCGATCATCAAACGCGGTAGTTCGACACCGCCGCTTGCCAATCGGAAAAACTGCTCTCGACCATTGGGGGAGAGAATGACTACAAAACGGTCGCCCATCAGTTCGGGTGCGGCATTTACGGTCGTCCACGGCGCGCCTTTAATTCCGCTGGAGCTTTGGAGGCGAAACTCGGCCAGATTCGTCGGCCAGGAGACCATTAAGTTGTTTCCCATCCGATTGATGCGCAAAATGGCGGCGCCACTCCCGGTGAGCATGACCGTAAAGGAGCGTGTCACTGTATCCTGGCCACCGTGGTCCATTCCGCCGCTGTCGCGAACCGTTACAGTAACGGTGACAAGGCCGGACGCGTTTGCAACCGGTGTCAGGCTCAACGTGCCCGTGCCGGCCAGTGCAGAATAACTCACGCCGGGGTGCGGCAGCAGGCTCGGGTCGCTCGAGGTCGCGGAAACCATCAGTATCTGGTTTTCGTTAAAAGCCCCCGAACCAATGCCGCTCAGTGGAACCGTCTGTGTGCCTGCGGCCGGATCGACCGATCGGTCGGCTATGGGGTCCAGCGTGGGCACATCATTTACGGAATTGACGGTGACCTCGAAACTGTCGCTGGCTGTGTTGCCGCTGGCGTTTGTCACCACCAGCGTGATGCTGGCAGTGCCAAAGCGGTTTGGCAGCGGCATCAGTGTGAGGGAGCGGTTTGCACCGCTGCCGGCCACGACAATATTCGCCTTGGGAATCAGGGTTGGGTTCGATGAAATGACACCCAATTGCAAATTATTAGCGGGCGTAGTCGCGTCACCGATGGCAAACAGAACGGGCGCGCTGGAGGTGTCCTCGTCCATCATCTGGTCCGGGATATCGCTGATGCTCGGTCTGTTGGGCAGTGTTACCGAAAAAGTGCGGCTGACCAGGTTATTCGCAGCCTGGCCGTCGTTTACCGTCACTGTGATCGTGACTGGCCCCTGAGCATTGGCGCGAGGATCAATCGTGAGCGAACCAGCGCTGTTGGGACTGAGGTAAGAAACAAACGGGTGCGGAATCGCATTCGGATTGCTCGAGATCGCGGAGATCGCCAATACCTGATTTTCGTTTGGTGCGCCGGAGCTAATACCGGTAAGCGACACTGTCTGTTCGCCTCCGGTCGCAGTGATGTTACTGATCGGAGCGAGCGTGGGCGGGTCATTTAATGGGTTGACCGTGAGCAGGAAATTGGTGCTGCCGATTCCGCCGCCCCCGTCTGTAACCGCAATCGTGATGATTGCACTGCCAAAGGCATTTGCGGCGGGTGTGACCGTCACGGTTCGATTTGCTCCCGTGCCCGCGAGAACGATATTGGAATTGGGAATGAGGGCGGGATTTGAAGAACTGCCGCTGACCGACAGGCCAGAGAGGGAACTGTCCACGTCGCCAACGGTAAAGGCAATCGGTGCGGTGGAGCTGTCCTCGTTGATAATGACATTGGCAATTGCCGAAATAGTCGGAGCGTCATTCACGCCGGTAACCGTCACCATAAACCCCGTGCTGGCCGTGCCGCCCGTGCCGTCATTGACCGTAAGATTGATGATGGCAGTGCCGTTTTGGTTGGTGGCGGGAACGACCATGAGGGCACGGTTGGTGCCGCTGCCGCCCAAAAGGACGTTAGCGACGGGGACGAGGGTCGGATTGGAGGAACTGGCACTCAGCGTCAGATTGGCTGCCGGTGTCTCGACATCCCCGACGGTAAAGCCTATGACCGCTGTCGCCGTATCTTCGAATACTGTCTGATTGCCAATATTGGAAATGACCGGTTGGTCGTTCACCGGATTGACAGTAAGCACAAACGTGTCGGTAGCGATGCCGAGGTTACCGTCATCGACTCTCAAGGAAATCAGTGTCGATCCGGTCTGATTTGGCAAAGGGATCACAGTAATGGTGCGATTGGCGCCAGTGCCGCCCAGAACGATGTTTGAGTTTGGAACCAGACTTGGATTCGAGGATTTCGCTGTCACGACCAGGCTGCCGGCCGGAGTTTGCGAATCTCCTACCGTGAAAGAGATTGCGCCGGTGTTGCTGTCCTCTGCGATCGCACGGTTCACAATGTCCGAGATGGTGGGAAACGAGTTGTTGTTCGGTTTGATTGAGATAAGGAAACTTTGGCTGAAGGTCGCCTGACCGTCGTTGACCGTCACTGTGACGTTGGCGCTGCCGGTGCGGTTGTTCTGCGGGCGGAAACGAATGTTGCCTGAATTTCCCCCGGAGTAGGTGACCGTAGGGGTGGGAACGACAGACGTGTCGTCAGAGACAGCAGTTACACTAAGAGCCTGGTTTTCGTTTCCGGCCCCGGAGCCGATGCCGGTCAGATCCACAGTTACAAACCCGGGGCTGACACTGAAACCCAGATCAGGCAATGGATCGAGCGTGGGCGCATCGTTCACTGAACTCACCGTTAAAACAAACGTATCGCTCGCCGACGATGTGCCATCACTCACCGTCAAGGTGATGGTTGTGCTCCCAAAGGCATCGGCCGCAGGCACGATCATAACAGAGCGGTTCGGCCCACTGCCGTCCGGGAGAATATTTGCATTGGGGACCAGCGCTGGATTTGAGGAGGTAGCAGTGATTGTCAGCCGGAACAACGGCGTATCCGGATCGCTGACGAGAAACGGGACCACGAGGGGCCTGTCCTCGGTGGTGGCTTGATTCGAAATGTCGGAAATCGTCGGCGGATCGTTAACCGCACCGACTGTTACTACGAAGGTACGTTCGAAGATGTTGTTAGTGGCGCCGCCGTCATTTACGCGCACCGTGATAACGGCTGAACCGCTGGCGTTGGCGACCGGCGTGAACATCAAGGTTCCGGCAGAATTCGGGCTGTTATAATTAACGGCCGGGTTCGGAACGACACTGGGGTCGCTGGAGAGCGCCGTAATCGCCAAAACCTGGCTTTCGTTGGCCGCGCCCGATGTAATCCCGGTGAGGGTCACTGTTTGGGAGCCGGCGTCTTCATTCACGGATCGGTCCGCGATTGTCTCCAACGTGGGCGAATCATTTACTGAATTCACCGAAAGCGTGAAGGAGGTTTGGCTCGCGCTGACGCCATCAAAGACGGTCACGGTGATGGTGGTGGTGCCGAATTGATTCGTCTGGGGCGTAATCGTCAGTGTCCGGTTCGCCGCCGTGCCTCCAAAGACCAGGCTCGTGTTCGGCACCAGCTCCGTATTGCTGGAGGTGGCCGTGACCACCAGCGCATTTAAGTCGCTATCTCGATCTGCGACAGCCAGCGGAATGGAAAGGGGCGCGTCTTCCGCCGTGCTTTGGTTTCCAACAGCGGCGATGGATGGTGGATCATTTACGTCCCGCACCGTCACGGTGAAAGTCGCGCTGGCGTCGGCCAGGCCGTCACTGACGGTGATTGTGACATCCGTGGTCCCCGACCGGTTTGCGGCAGGTGTCAACCTCACGCTCCAGTTGGTGCCATTGCCTTCCAGGGTAATGTTGCCGGCGGGTATGAGAATGGGATTGGACGAATGGACGGACAGCATCAGGCTCTCGATGGGCGAATCCACATCGCCAATTGAAAACGAGATTGCGGGGCTAACTGTATCCTCATCGATGGTCTGATTCGGAATCGCCGAGATGGATGGCGCATCGTTGACCGGAACGACCGTGAACATAAAGCTGGCCATGCCGCTTAACCCATCGCTGTCGGTTACGGTGATTGTAATTGTGGCAAAGCCGACGCCATTGGTCTGAGGCCGAATGGTGAGGGTGCGATTGGCGCCACTGCCGCTAAAAGTGATATTGGCAACCGGCACCAATCCGAGATTTGACGATGTAGCCGCGACAGTCAGGTCAGCCGCAGGTGTTTCCGGATCGCTTACGGTGAAGGGGATCGGGTTGCTGACAGTGTTCTCCTCGATGGCGTGGTCGGCAATGGCGGACACGGACGGTGCGTCGGGCACAGCCCGCACGGTGAGGACAAACGTATTCGTCACACTTGCGCTCTCGTCGTCCACGACCCGAATGGAGACATTTGCGGTGCCGAACTGATTTGCGGCCGGAGTCAGGGTCACTGTGCGATTGGAGCCAGCACCGCCGAGAACAATGCCTGTGAGCGGAAGCAGACTGGGATTTGAAGAACTGGCGGTTACAATCAGATTCGCGGCAGGGGTGTCAGCATCGCCAATGACGAAGGGTATGGCAGCCGAGCGGGTATCTTCGTCGATGGTGTGATCTGGAATGGCGCTGATGGTCGGCGGTGTGTTGAGCCGCCTGACCGTAAGCGTGAAGCTGGTGCTATTCGTTTTCGCTCCGTCACTGACCGTTATGGTAATGATGGCCACCCCAACTCGATCGGCTACCGGAGTCACCGTTACGGTACGGTTTACTCCGCTTCCTCCAAAAACGATACTGGACACCGGCACCAGCATGGGATTCGAGGACGCAGCCGAGAGCGTCAGGTTTGCAGGGATCGTCTCCGGGTCGTTCACCGAAAAGGGAATTGCACCGGTCGAGGTGTCTTTGTCGATGGTGCGATTTGGGATCGAGCTGATACTGGGCGCGTCATCTACCGGATTTACAGTCAACTCGAAGCTGGTGCTGGCCATCGCGTTGCTGCCGTCTGTGACGAAAAGGGTGATCGTGGCCGAGCCAAATTGGTTCGTAAGAGGTCGAACAATCACGGTGCGGTTGGAGCCGCTGCCGCCAAAAATAATATCTGAATCTAAAACGAGCTCCTCATTTGAAGAGTGCGCACTTACCATCAAGTCCGTTGCCGGCGTCTCCGCATCCCCGATCAGAAATGGGATGGGCAGCGTCGGGGTGTCCTCATCGACATTTTGTGGCGAAACTGCCGAGATCGTTGGAGGATCATTGATCTCCCGCACCGTCACCCTAAAGCTGCGCATCGTTATGTTATTGCTGGCGCCATTGTCGTTCACGGTGACCGTGATGGTCACAGTGCCGTTTGCATCGGGGGCTGGAGTGAAGATGAGCGTGCCATCGGCGTTCGGAGTGGCATAGGAAACTTGGGGATGCGGAATAATGGAGGGATTGCCAGAGGTGGCCGTGACAGCAATTACTCGGTTCTCGTTAACCGCGCCTGAGTGGATTCCAGCCAACGCGACCACGGTGGGACCCGAGTCCTCATCAATCGCCACATCGGCGATGGCGCTCAGACCGGGCGGATCATTGACCGGGTTAACCGTCAGCATAAAGACCGCGGTGTTGGTCAGGCCCTCAATATCCCGCACAGAGATGGCGATTGTGGTTGACCCAAACTGATCCTGCAGCGGCGTGATCGTGACGGTG
Organism: uncultured Verrucomicrobiota bacterium; assembly: GCA_964501475.1. Lineage (GTDB taxonomy): Bacteria > Verrucomicrobiota > Verrucomicrobiia > Limisphaerales > CAZCUL01 > CAZCUL01. Next base: position 5,979 of record CAZCUL010000041.1, read on the forward strand.
CGATTTGTCCCGGTTCCGTCAACGCTGATGTTCGCAGCGGGAACAAGCGCGAGATTGGATGAATTCACCATGAGCGTGAGGCTGGCTGGAGCTGTCTCCCGATCGCTCACGCTAATACTGACGGTGACAGGCGTATCCTCGCTCGTCGTGTGATCCAAGATGGCAGAAATGACCGGAGGATCATTGATAGGAGTGACCGTCAGATCAAAAGTGGCGTTTGTCGAACTGGAGCCGTCACTGACCGTGACGGTGATGGTAGCGGCTCCAAACTGATTGGCGGCCGGCGTGAGAGTGATCGTTCGGCTGGCGCCCGTTCCTCCCAGCACGATGTTGCTGTTCGGCAGCAGGTCCGGGTTCGAGGAAGTAGCAGACACAATGAGATTTGCAGCCGGCGTTTCAATATCGCCAATCGCAAATGGCAGTGGACCTGTGGTTGTATCTTCGTCAATGGTTTGGTTTGGAATCGAGCTGATCGTGGGAGGGTCGTTTATTGGATTGACGGTTACTGTGAAGGTGCGGCTGAACAAATTGTTAGTCGGGCGGTTATCATTGACCGTAACGGTGATGACGGCCGAACCGCTGACGTTCGCCACGGGCGCGAATGTCAACGAAGCATCGCTCTGAGGACTGGTGTAATTGACGCTGGGATTCGGGATCAGCCCGGGGTTATTGGACGTAGCCGTCACGCTCAAGGTGTCTGCTTCATTGGATGCTCCCGAGCTGATTCCCTGCAGGTTACCTGTTTGCTGGCCTGCATCTTCATCGATCGCAATATCATTGATCGCGTTCAAGGTTGGCGGATCATTGACTGGATTGATCGAGAGCTGAAAGCTGGTGGAGTTCGTTCCACCGGTTCCATCGCGGACGCGTATTGTGATGGTAGCGCTGCCGAATTGGTTCAGGGCGGGGGTGACATTGACCGTGCGGCTGGTTCCGCTGCCGCCAAAGATAATATTGGCTTCCGGCACGAGTGTGGGATTTGAGGAAACGCCCTGCAACATGAGGCTGCCGGCTGCAGTCTCGGGATCAGATATGGTAAAACTGATCGCGCCAGTGGGTGTGTCTTCGTTTGAAGCGCGATTGGCAATAGCTGAGATCGATGGCGGATCGTTCACCGGATTTACCGTAAGGACAAAAGTGTCGTTTTGGGCAGTTACTCCATCGTTTACCGTGACGGTAATCGTCGCCGTTCCAAATTGATTAGTGGCGGGCGTGACGGTGATGGTACGAGTCACTCCGCTTCCGCCGAGCGAGATATTGCCATTCGGAACCAGGGTGGGATTCGAGGAACTGGCGCTCACGATCAGATTGGCCGCCGGTGTCTCGATGTCGTTCACCTGGAAGTCGATTGGGCCAAGGACTGTGTCTTCGTCGATGGTCTGATCAATAATGTTCGAGATAGTGGGCGGGTCATTTATCGGATTGACCGTTAGAACGAACTGAGTGACCGCGGTGGCGCCATCGGCGTCGGTTACAGTGATGGTAATGGTCGTAGCGCCAGCTTGATTCAAGAGGGGTGTGGCGGAGATCGTGCGATTCGCCCCGCTGCCGCCGAGGACCAGGTTGGCATTCGGAACCAGGGACGGATTTGAGGACGCGAGAGCTATATTCAAGCTGGCCGCAGGCGTTTCCAAATCTCCCACTGTGAATTGAATCGCACCTGTGCTGGTATCCTCGTCGATGCTTCGATTGCTGATCGACGAGACGGTAGGCATGGCATTGACTCGCGTCACAGCCGTGGCGGCATTGTTAGCCGTGTTCGCGTCGGGTGTGCTGGCAGCTACTGCGGCACGGTTGGTGATCGAGACTCCGCCTGCCATCGGAGTCACTATAATGGTCACGGCGACGGCGGCTTGGTTGCCCATTGAACCCAGGCTGCATGTCACGACATTGCCGCTTCGGCTGCAAATGCCCTGGCTGGGGGTGGCAGATACAAAGGTAACGTTCGAGGGCAATGTATCGGTCAATGTTACCCCCGCGGCTGCTGATGGGCCGAGATTGGTGACGGTGATCGAGTAGGTTAGAGCGCTGTTGACATTAACCGGATCAGGCGAATCGGACTTGAACACGGCAAGGTCCGAAGCAGGGTTTACAGTGGTAAGAGCCACCGCGGTGTTGTCAGCCGGATTCAATTCCGGGCTATTTCCGAGCGCAGTGACTACGTTGGTTATTTGGCCGCTCTGTGTTGGGCGTATGACAATGCTCGCAATGGCGCGCGTCAATTCGGGTAGCTCGCCGATGTTGCAGGTGACAACGCCATTGAGATGGTTGCACGTTCCGTGGCTGGCTGAAGCGGAAACGAAAATCGAACCCGCGGGAAGTGTGTCCACCAGCCGAACTCCACTGACCGCTTTGCCAAAATTCGCATTGGTCACGGTGAGGGTATAGGTGAGTTCCGCGCCGGCAACGACAGGGTCGGGCGAGTCGGCTTTGGTCACGACCAGATCGGCCGGAGGAGAAATCCGGCCCCACCACGTGCCCCAACGATCGATTCCACTCGAGGGCGTTGCAGCGTATTCCTGTATTGTCCAAAGATCAATATCGTTGACCGGATCTACAACAGTCGCGCTCCATTCACCCCATCGATTTCTCCCCAGGTCCGGCGCGAAGTAAGGCGCTTCGCCCGCCTTGAGAACCTGCTCGCCGCGCAAGCTGCTGAAAACATCCGCATCCACTCGGAAAGCGTAATTGGCGCTGGGATACTGACTGGCCGAAAACCGGGAATAGCCCACCACAACGTCGTTTCGGCTGTTCACTCCAATGCTCGGAAAGGAGTAAAATACCTGCGACCCGGGGTCCTCAATCAATCCCTGCTGAATAGTGGCGCCACCGGGTGTCACTTCCCACCATTGCACCGCTGAGCGGGTCGGCGCGGTAGCGGGACGAAAAATGGTATGCGCCGTCCAAAGTGTGCCGTTTCGATAGACGACGTTCTGCAAGCGAGCGTCGCCTTGATGGATTTTGTTTGTGGTTCCAAGCTGCGGTGCAAAATTTGCGTTTCCGGGCGCAAAATCATCCCATGGTTCCGAAGGTTGGAACGTGCCGACAAACGATCCCACATTAAATACGGGCGCGTTTACGGGACCGCTAATGGTGAAAATACGCAGATAACCGAAGCCTTCAAAATTCGAGTTCCAGTTTGCGACCAGATAGAGCGTGGACAACGTGTTGTCAAATGTGACGGCTGGAACCTGGGCATTAACGCTGCCGCCGATGTCGTTGTTGGAAAAACGGGTGTGATTGCCTGCGCCGCCTGCGTAAAGGTTTGCCTTGGGAAAAACAAAGATATCGGAGCTGTGAAAATTGAAGTTGTCCGACCGAAACATGTTGGCCTGGACCGCAATCCAGTCGCGGTTAAAACCGACGTTGGGCGCTTCCGGGTAGATTGGATTGGCCGTGTCTGTATCAATGAAGTAGCGATTCCAGTTGCCCGTCGGATCGCTGGTTTGGGAAACAGCGATGAGCAGCCCGGGATTGGTAAGGGCGGGATTTGCCACGGCCACAAAAATCCAACGCTGGGCAAATGGATCATAAAGAATCCGGGGGTCGAAGACGATCGGGTTGCCAAAACTGGCCCAAAAGGAATCCAGAGAAACGGTGCTGATCGGCGTTCCCGAGCGGTTTTGAATCCGGATTTCACTGGTCAGAGTCACCATCAAATGATTCGGTCCCACTGCCCCCTGCGTGTCCGGCACAAAAGCTGTCCCGTCGTCGAGCAAAGCCAGAAAACTGGCGGAGGGCGCCGGTGACTGATTGGGACCTGCGCTTGCAGGTATGACTTCGGCTTCCGATCCTGTTTCGCTCAGGTCGCCCCCTGCGAATCCTCCCGAAGTTTCCCGGGCCAGGTCGGCGAAGTTAATGGTGCCTTCCTGACTGGCAACGCCCTGTGTCCCTGTGCGGACATCCTGCGCGCGAGTGATCGCCGTCCCACCACCAGCCACTGCCATAAAAGTTAGCAATGCCATCAGGCGGCGTCCGTGCCCGAAAAAGACCGGCGGAGAAATCATATGCAGTTGAAACGCGGACAACAACTTTAACGACCTTCGCACCAGGGAACCTCCTCTTTCGAATTTCTGTTTGCTGACGACTCGGGAATACGACATATCCATTCTATAAAATGACAAGCCTAAGGAGAGAATACGGACTTGGCGCCCGTAATTTTCGGATCACCTCGGACCCTTTCTCGAACGAGTCCAAAACCAATTCTCAAAACGAGTAAAACGAAGACAAATTCTCGGCCACTGGCAAAACGGCACCAAAATAACAGCGCCTAAAAAACAGGGCAGCCCTCTGTTCATAAAACGTCCGACTTCTCAAAGTGATGGTTGTTGTTCTCGTATCGTCAGTTCGCCTGGACAATCAAAGAGTTCAGTCAGTTGAACCGGGGCAGGATTAGAATCAATCCTGGTCCCGTGTCCTGTTGCTTGTGCATGCAAGCAGAGCTTGCATTAGAACGATTTACACCGGGTTTGGAACATTTAGTTGACCACTCTCGGGCAGCAAAAGTT
>CAZCUL010000042.1:0-11876 GCA_964501475.1 uncultured Verrucomicrobiota bacterium
AGTTGGTGAGCGCCGCTTTGGCGGCAGCATAGCCCAAAGTTGCTTCATGCAACGGGAGCGTTCGTTGGATGGACGAAACGTGGATGATGACTCCCGATCGTTGCTTCAACATTCCAGGGAGTAAGCCCCGGTCCAGGCGCACCGCGGAAAACAGGTTTAACTCGAACTCCTGCTGCCAGATGTCGTCGGTCAAGGCCAGCACGCCGCCGCCTGGGGCGGATGAGCCGCCGACGCTGTTGATTAAAATGTCGAGACCGCCAAGCCGCTCAAGAGTCGTCTTGATGATATGATCCGCTCCCGCGCGCGTGCTGACATCCGCTTGAATGAACCGCCCGGGATCGCCGCCGGAAGGGATGGTTCTGGCGGTGGCCAGTACCGTGCCTCCGCCGCGCAGGAGGCGATGCACAATGGCTCCGCCGATTCCTTTGGTGCCGCCCGTGACAAGGACTCGCTTGCTGGAGAATTCGTTGGCGTCGTATGGGATTTTGGATGTGCTCATGGGGTGCAACTTTGGTTCTCATGGCTGCCCCTCAATACTGGCGGTGCATCGTGAGTCGGGCCGGCATTCGATGGATTCAGAACATCGCCACCCAACCGGCCCGACACTCGACGTCTCCCCGTCAGCCTTTGATGCAACCCATCGGTTTAAGTTTCGCCACTTTAGACGAAATGCCGGCCAACGCGCAGGCGTCCACGACGTTGGCCACGTCTTTGTAGGCCTCGGAAATCTCCTCATCCACTGTGCGCCGACTTTGGCCACGAACGATGATTCCCTGGTCTGCCAATTCACGAACGATGTCGCGGCCTTGCGCGGCTTTCTTGGCTTTCATGCGGCTGAGCGCGCGACCAGCCCCGTGGCAAGTGCTGCCGAAGGTTTCGCGCATGGCGTCGTCCGTCCCGGTCAGCACGTACGAATAACGACCCATATCGCCCGGAATGAGGACGGGCTGCCCGATTTTTTGGTAAGTCGAAGGAATCTCATTGCTGCCCGGAGCAAACGCGCGTGTCGCCCCTTTTCGATGAACGCACAATCGCCTTTTCTCGCCATCCACTTCGTGAGTTTCAAACTTGGCGATGTTATGGGCCACTTCGTAGACGGTGCGCAGACCGATAGCAGTCGGATCTTTGCCGAGAGCTTTGGCGAAGGCAGCGCGCGCGTTGTGCGCGATGATTTGCCGATTGGCAAATGCGTAGTTGATGGCACAGCGCATTGCGCCCAGATACGATTGCCCTTCCTCCGAACGAACCGGCGCGCAGGCCAACTGGCGATCGGGCAACTCGATGTTGTGCTTCTTGATCGCACCGACCATCACCGCCAGATAGTCGTCGCAAATCTGATAGCCGAATCCGCGGGAACCGCAATGAATGATGACCGTGACTTGATTGGGAAAAAGGCCCAACGTTCTGGCGGCTTCCGGCTCGAAGATTTCGGCCACGTAACCGACCTCGAGGAAGTGGTTGCCGGAACCGAGGGTGCCGAGATGTTCCCGGCCGCGTTCCCACGCGCGAGCGGAAACCTTGGCGGGATCGCAGCCGTCGATGCAGCCATTCTCTTCGATGTACTCCAGATCCGCCGCGGTTCCCAGCCCACGCGCGACGGCCCAGCGCGCGCCTTCGGCGGCAACCCTGCGGAGTTCATCGGTTGAAACGGTCAATGCGCCGGCCGCGCCGACACCAGTGGGCACGTCGCGAAACAATTGGTCTATCAACTCCTTCAGACGCGGCCGAACTTCTTCCACGCTCAGCTTTGAAGCCAGAAGGCGAACACCGCAATTGATGTCATAACCGACCCCGCCCGGCGAAATAACCCCTTCATCGAGGTCAAAAGCTGCCACGCCCCCGATAGGAAATCCATAGCCCCAATGAATGTCCGGCATCCCGAAGGACGCCTTTACGATGCCGGGTAGATGAGCCACGTTGGCGGCCTGTTCCGGGGCCTTGTCGGCGAGAATGCTGCTCAGCATCTTCTCGGTCGCGTAGATGCGGGCCGGGACGCGCATCCCGCCCTTCTGTGGCAATTCCCAAACGTAATCTGTTACCTTACGAATATCGTAGCCATTCATAATTCTCCTACAGGTCAAAGATGATTGCGGCCTTCCAGCGGTGATCGATCTGCTCGATTCGTAGTGCGTGGAAAGTGATTGCCTTGATTTCCGTATAGATGGTGTGCCGCGCCGGATCGGTCTTTTCGCCCTGAACGTCGGCCTCCAATCGCCGATCCGTCACCGCCAGAACATCGACTCGCGAAAGCAGCCAGTGCTCCGTCACGTGCCGATAGTTCAACTCCGACAGCCAGCGGACCATAAGGGCCTCCCGGTCGCCCGCTTCGACGGCAATGCGAATTGTCTCCGCCGGTTTGACCTTGTGGACGTCCGTAATTACCGAGAACATTCCCCACGCAGCACGGGCGAAAAGTTCCTTCAAGTTATCCGCATGAACAATGATGCCCGCATCTGCTGTGTGATCCAGCGCTTCGAGCCATTCCGGGCTTTCCGGCGGATAAGGAATTTTGTCTGTTTCCCTCGTGTCCATCACTTCTCCAAAGAATCTGCTGACAAAAGATAACAATTTCCATGAAAATAGCAGCAGGCGAAAGATCCGGTGGTGGTCGCGGAACTGGTTTCGGGATTGACCATGATTCGAGATGGAAGCAGCCCCGCTGCCGACCAAATCCGCGCATCGCTTGCTGGGCTGCGAATGATGGGATCGGAAGCCTCCGCTGCGATCCCGGCTTTGGTGGAATTCGGCGAACAAAATCCTGCATGGGTCGATACCGTGAACATGGTGCTGAAGGCTCTCGCAGCCGAAGAACTGAAAGGTGTGGGCGTCCCCACTCCGCTGCCGCCGCTTGATCAAGCCTCTTCCTCCATCGTCCGTCACATTGAAGAGGGCACGATCAGCATTCCTGGATTGGCTGCCGCACTGGAAAATCCCCAAACAGCCATGATAGCCGCGCGTGCGCTGGCTGAATTCGGTCCGGCTGCGAGTGAAGCCCTTCCGAGCCTTCAGCGTGCGTTCGATTCCGCGATGCAAACAAATCTTTCCGCCGCCTTAGTGCTCGGAGCAGTTATCGAACGTCTCGATCCTGAATCGCCCAGACCCCTGCTGCTTCCGTTGGACGTCGTTCCGGCACTGGAAGCTGTGCATGCCGAAGCGCAACGGGCCAATCAGCCCGATTGGAATCGTGCTTTGGAGGCCTTGCCCCAGCGAGTACCCCTTGGCATGGCTTTCCGCCACGGGGATGTGCGGCTGCTCGCAGAGGAACTTGGCCGAATCGATCCTGCCCTCCAGAGCGCCTTTATCGGAAAACTGCTGGAAGCAGATCACAAATTTGAGGCCATTTTCCATGCACCCTGACCAAGGCCCGCTTCATGGGAGCCCTCTTACGATTCTGCCTCTGCAGCCGCCTCGCGCGCTCCTTCCCGGCGCTTCCAAATCCGCGCGACGAAAACACTGAATTCGTAAAGCAACTGCAATGGGATCGCCATCATGATCATGGAAACCGGATCGGGCGGAGTCAGGATCGATGAAAGAACCATGTTCACCACCACCCAGTAAGGCCGGAACCTGGTCAGCTTTTCGTAATCGAGCAATTGCAGTTTCACCAGGGTGAGCAGGACCACCGGCAACTCGAAAGCCAAACCCATTCCCAGCATCAGTTTGATGACAAACGAAATGTATTCCTCGGCCCGCCACTCATCGGCGCCGAAATTCATCCAGCGCGAGAATTGCACCGAGGCGTTGAGAGCAATTTGGATCACAACGAAGTAACAGAAGGCCGCCCCTGCCAGAAAGAGAAGGGTGCCATAACCCAGTGATTCACGCAGAATCCTTTTCTCGTTTCGCCTCAAGGCCGGAACAACAAATTGCCCGATAAAATAAAGCACAAACGGCGACGCCAAACCGAGTCCTCCCCAAAGCGCCAGTTTGATCGCCACCACGAAAGGCCCGGCCGGACTATAGTTTTTCACTTCGATGACTTTCGGCGCTTGATCCTCGCGTTGCTCGGAGCCCGGGGCCAAACCGAGGAAATGGTTGGTCCCTTCCGCTACTGTGACCAGTTCGAGGGACTGCACCGCATTCGTCCTGAGTTTCAGCGGGCCGATCTGATTCGTCTGGAGGTTGACGCGCCACAGGATGTTGGTGCCGCTCTTGATCAATAGAACCTGTTCCCCGTGGCGCATCCGCTTCTGGGCTTTGTCCAATGGCACGAGCAGCGCCTCCACCAGGAAATTCGCTGCGATCAGGCAGACCACCATGCCGATGAACAGCGCCACCACGGACTTGATAAGCGTCCACCGCAGGTCTTCCAGATGCTCGAGAAAGCTCTTGACCGGGCCACCGCCCTCTTCGTCTTCCTGCAAATCCCCGGCCGACGGTTCCTCCGCCGAAGATCGTTTCGATCGGCGGCCAAACCGGGGAACAGTCGCGGGGACAGGTTCGGAGGGTTCGGTTTCCTCGTAGTGACCTGCGTGCTCAACGTCGTGAGAGGCGGCGAGCTCTTCGGCATCTTGCGGCTCATCATGCGTTGCCTCCTCGGGTTCCTCCGGAATTTCCTCGCGAGGCAGATGCGCCTCGGCGGGGTCGGGGAAGGACATTTCGCCCTCGCTCTGGGGATGCGAATCGGGATCAGGCGCGGAATCCTCGGGGCGAGCCTCGGAATTTCGCTTGGAATCGTCGGAATCGGGCGGGTTCAGTGATCCGCTTTGGTCAGAAGGCGTGCGTTGAGGCCCCTCGGGCTCATGTGCCATACCAAGCCGCTGCGCAAGAGCCTAGGCTTTCGGTTCAGAAGGCGCGGAGGCGTTTTTCTTGGATTCCGCTTCGCTGGGCAGCTTGCGGGGAGGCTGCTTCTCCTCCTCTTCGAAGGCCCGCTGCAGATCCTCATTCACGTCCCGGGTCGCTTTGCGAAACTCCTTGATGCCGCTGCCCAGACCTCGGGCGAGTTCGGGGAGTTTCTTGGCCCCGAAAAGGATCAGGACCACTGCCAGAATGGCGACGGTCTCCCACATACCGATGAATCCGAGAAAGATAGTATTCATAACACGCTGTTTTGACTGCAAGCTACGGCAAGGCCAACGGAGTGTAAAGCGTCAAACCAGACGTGCCAGACGCATGTGAAGAACTGCAGAACAGACGCGCAGCCTGGTTGGCGAGCCTGCCGTTTCGCAGGTTGCCAGCGTTGCCACCTGCGTGGCGCGGGAAGCGAACAACGCGTGAGCTGAACAACTGCCCCGTCGCATATTCCGGCCCGGGCCGACTGGCAGTGTGATTCAGGGAACGGTTATGGTTCGAGACTGGCGCTGCCTCCGGCGGGGGGACTGAGCAGAATGAATTCAGCGCGGCGGTTCTTGCTCCAGGCGGCCTGGTTGTGTCCCGGGTCGTCGGGCCGTTCTTCACCGTAGCTGATCGTGACGACCTTATTAGGGTCCACGCCGAGCCGAACCAGATATTCCCGGGCCGAAAGAGCGCGGCGCTCGCCCAGCGCCCGGTTGTATTCTTCCGTGCCGCGCTCGTCGCAATGGCCTTCAACACGCAACGCCTTTCCGGACATGGACTTTAACTGACTGGCCACTTCTTCGAGTTTTGGCACCTCGCTGGAGCGGATGTTGGACTGATCGAAATCAAAATAGACTGTCTGCGGGGCGAACGTTTGGCGGTCTTGGTCCCAACCGGAATAATCGCTTGGTCCCAACGGAACGAGTCCTTCAGCGTGCTCGATTGGCCCGGTCGGCTCAGCGCCGATCAACCCGGCGCGTCCTCCAGGCAGAGGCGTGGGGCGTTGAAGTCCTTTCTTGCACCCGACGACAGTGGTCGAAATCACGAGGGCCAGAGCGAAAAAGCGGAGAGATTTTGCGAGGTTCATATGTCGATTCTGTTTACCGGGCGTTTAACGGTCCCCAACTCGGTTGCGAGTTGCTTACCGAAATTCGGGGCAAATCCTTGACCTGTTTGGTAGGCGCGTCAAGCAAAGACAATTTCTTCCCGTGATCCGGGCCTTTGCAGAAGATAATCGCCCGCGAATTTGGCGCCCACGACGGGTCTTCGCCAAGAGCCAGCACGGTCGCTGTTCCACCCGCGGCCGGCACGATGCAGATGTTGAAATCGCGCATCAAAGAGGTGAACACAATCCATTTCCCGTCGGGGGACCAGGCCGGCTCGGTCGGGCTCGGCACCCCGGCAGTTTTGAGGCGGCGCGGTTCACCCCCGCTGGCTGAAATCGCATAGAGCTGGTTGGCCCCGCTCGATTTCGAGACGTAGCAGATGGTTTGATTGTCGGGGCTCCAGCACGGGGAAGATTCCTCGGCGCGCGTGCGGGTGAGTTGCTGCAAACCGGTTCCATCCGCGTTGCTCACGTAGAGGTCGGGGCTGCCTCCCTTGCTCAGAATCATGGCCACGCGCCGGCCGTCCGAAGAAACCGCCGGGCTGATATTCGATCCCGGATAGCGGGCGACAGTGGAACGCGCGCCCGTCTTCAGTTGATGCGATATGACCGAGGGAGGGCCCAGCTTGTAGGTGCTGTAATAGAGCGTTCCGAGGCCAGCCCAATGCGGCGCCGTCACCAGGGAGCCGTCGCGCGTGACTTGCTGGGCGTTGCGCCCGTCGTAGTCCGCAATGTAAATCTCGCTGTAGCCACGCCGGGCTTCTACTTTGAACGCAATCCTGGTTTGGGCAATGGGCGGCCTGTCAGTCAGTTGCTTGCAAATGTCATCGGAAAAGGCATGGGCTTGGGTGCGCAAGCTGCCTCCCGTATAAGCCCGCCCGAAGATCTGCCGCTTCGAAACGGGCTCGACGATCCGCCCTTCCACGCGGCTGCTGTTATTCCCGGTGATGAGAAACTTGGCCTGGTTCGGAGGCACATTGGTAAATCCCATGAAAATCAGGTCGAACTTCAGCGCGGCATCCACTTCGCCCGTAAAGCCGGAAATGGAAACCGGGATGGGCGGTGGAAAGCCGAAAACATCAAGGCCCCCCGGCCGCTCGATCACGATCTCCGATTCCGCAGCGGAAGTTCGTCCGGCAGCCAGCAGCCAGACCATGGCAATGGAAAACAATCCGATGACGATCCGTCTTTCTCTCATCCAATTCCTCGTTTTGATTTGATATTGAAGTTGATGATGAACGTGCGTTCCTGGTCCTTGCTTCCCTGGGGAAAGGGCGCCACGAATTTCACGATGTTCAACGCTCGCTGCACCGAACGGTCCAGCGCCGCGTTGCCCGAGGCGCGCAGAATCCGCGCGCTTACCACGTTTCCGTTGCGGGCAATGATGACCTGCACGCGCGCCGTGGCGGTCTCGTCATTGATGTCCTCCGCGATCACCCAGGCGTTGTCGTAAACTTCCCGCACGAACTGGGCGTAATCGGCGAAAGCAATCCCTCCAGGACCGGCAACTTCGACGACCGTTCCGGACGAAAAGCCCTCCCGCAGCGCCTTGGCAGTTTCGCTGAGCTTCCGCGCGAGTTCCTGCCGTTGCTTCAATTCCGCTGAAGCTTTTGTGGCAGCCTGCTGGTCCTGCTTCCGGACGGTCGGCTTCAAATCGTCCAAAGTGATCTTCCGCGGCGGATCTTTGGGCACCGGTTTGACCGGAGGCTGGGGGACTTCTTTTTTTGGTTCCGGCTTTGGCTTCGGCTCGGGCGGTTGGGGCGTGGGTTTGAGGATTTCCCCCTTTTGCTTTTGCGGTTCGGGCGGTTGCGGGATGTTCGGATTTCCGCCGCCGCTGGAAATGCCATCGATCAATCTGCTGGGCACGACCAGCAAAGGGCGCGTCATCACCTGGCGCGTCTTCGAGACAAAGAACGCCGAACTGGTCAGCAGGATCACCAGCAGGAGCGAGTGCGTCCCGCCGGAGACCATCAGGCATTTCTTTTGCAAACGATCCATCGTTGCTGTTCTACCTTGCTACCGGGTCGGTTCGAAGGGAAATCTTATCCACCCCGCCGCGTTCCAACCGGTAAAGCAAGTCGGCGACGAGCTTGTAGGGACTTCGTTCATCAGCACGAATATAGACAATCAGGTTGGGATTGATCTGCTGGACTTGAACCAACTGCGCCGAGGCCTGGTCCACATTCAGCCAGGGGCCTGTGGCCCCGACGCGATAATAGCCGCGGGGATGGATTTCCACGGTGCGAACATCATTCGGGTTGATACGCATGCTGTCCGGAACGTCGCCTTGAGGCAGCTTCAAGTTCAGACCCTGCTCGAGCAACGGCGCCGTAATCACGAAAATGATAAGCAATACAAACGCCAGATCAAGCAGCGGCGTGATGTTGATGTCGCTCAACGTCACCAGCGAATTGCGTTGCGAAAACCGGCGCATGCTTTCAATCCAGCTTCAATTCTCTCCGCAACCCCCGCCTCCCCAAAGATGGGTGTATGAGCGGAGATGGCGTTCCGATCCGCCCCTCAAAAACCAGGGTGCATCCCTTTCCTTTCATACCAGCTCACTGTTCTCTTCCTCGAGATATTCCGTTTCCATTCTGGACACCAGTTCCTGCGCGAAGTTGTCGAGTTCCACCGTCAATGTGCGCAAGGTGTGCACCAGCCAGTTATAACCAAACATGGACGGGATGGCTACGAGCAAACCGGCCACTGTGGTGACGAGCGCCGCCGCCACTCCCGGCGCCATGGTGGCGAGGTCGGCCTTTCCACGCATGGCCACGTAGCTGAAGGCGCTCATCACGCCCCAGACGGTCCCGAGCAATCCCAGAAACGGCGCGCCACTGACGGCGATGGCCAGCAGGATCAAGCCGCTTTCGAGCTTCAATGCTTCCTGGGAGACCGCTCGTTCCAGCGCCCGCTTGACGTGCTCCATGGTCTTGAGAGTGACAGCGCGTTTCCGCACATCGCTGCCGGGAGGTTTAAGGCGTCCGTCCAGTTCGAGGCAGCCGGCCTGATACACCATAAAGAGCGGGCAGTCCGTCACCTGCACGCGCCGATCATAAACTTCCAGCACCTCTCTTTGAGCGCGAAATTCGGCTTCGAAAAGGCGGTTCAATTTCTTGGCCCGGCGCATTTGCATGGCTTTGGAGGCCATGACCGACCAGGCAAAGATGGAAAAGATCACCAACGTGATGATGATGATTTTTCCTTCGATGGTGGCCTGGTTCCAAACGTAAATGAGCTCGGGCTGCGTATGTTGCGCCAAAAAGTAAATTGGAGTGTGCATTCGGTTCCTGCCGACCCTTCATCGAACCGGTCCGGCGGCGAATATGGTGCCGCCTTTAGCCGCAGCCGGTCAAAGCTTTTGCGAAAACTTCTGCCGCTCTTTCTCGATGCAACGCCGCCGCTCTGCTTCAAAGCCGTAAGGCTGCCTGCAGAAAACCACGGATGGACGCCATTCGCACGGATCAGCCCCGGGAAAGACTCGCGACTGGACCGGGCCTTTAGACTCATTGTTCGGCGACTGAAAGCGGCGCTGGTGAGACGTTCCTTCATCAGCGTCCATCCGGTGTGAATCCGCGGTTGAGCTTTCTAACTCGATGATTACGGCTTACGCTGAAAGCTGACTCGTTGACGCGATCATAATCGGTCTGTTAACGTCCAATCCGATTTGGAACCTGCTTGATGCCGAGACGCGTCTTTCTTCAACTGCTGGCGAAGCTGAAATTCGCCAGGCCGCCCGAAGCTACGGGTCACCAGCCGCCGTTCAGTCAACCCCTATTACAGGCATCCGGTTCCGGGCGGGGCGGCAATGAAATATCGCGGCCGAGTGGCTGGCGATCCGTCCGGGAAATTGGACTTTTCCTTTTGATCAGCACGGCGCTGTGCCTGACCCTTTTTTGGCCGGCAGCCACGGGGGCAAAGCTTTTCGCGCCCCTGGACATTCCAGCAAACTTCTTTTCCAAGTTCAGCTACCTGAATCCCGCTGCGACCGGAGTGCCGGACAACCACTACATGGTTGACCTCATGCTCGGCGATGTTTCCCGAAACTTGCTCGTGTATCAAGCCTGGGAGCGCGGTGAAATGCCCTGGTGGGACCCTTACACCGACGGCGGCAAACCCCTCGCCGCGGAGGCAAATGCCGTGAACGTCAGCGACCCATTCAAAGTTCTCCTTTATCATCTTCTGCCTTTTGAACTGGCGTATAACTGGGTGCGCATCGTGCCGTTCATTTTGAGCGGCGTCGGCGCCTTTGGCCTGCTTCGGTATTTTGGGTTCGGCCTCTCCGCGGCTGGCTGGGGCGGGTTGCTCTACCAGTTTGCCGGGTGCAATATCATCATGTTTAGCGGCCCGACCGTCCAGGCGAGCTTCGCCTGCTACCCGCTGCTCTGGCTGCTCTGGGATCGGGGAGTGGAGCAGGGCCAATGGCGGTGGTTTCTCTGGTCGGGAGCGGTTACGGCGCTGATATTTCTCTCGGGAAACCTGCAGTCGCACAGCTACCCCTTTCTCTTCGCGCTGGCCTTCTGCATTGGCTACGGATGGCGGCGGCCCAGACGCTGGGCAAGATTGATTCCTGGCATCGGGTTGGCACTCGGGATCGGGTTATGTCTGGCTGCGCCGTTCCTGTTTTGCCAGGCGGAATTGTTCTTCTTAAGCGCGCGCAAATTGCCGCGGGCGACCTCGGCCCTGGGGATGTTTACAGGCCTGGCGTCGGTGGCGGTGGTCTTTCCGTGGGCGCTGGGAACGTTTCGCACCGTGGACGCGAGCAAGCTCGTTGACCAATATGCCCTCGGTTTCTGGACCTACATCGGGTCGGCAGCTCTGATCATCGCCGTCCTGGGCGCCTGCGTCCGGCCAGAACCAGGCAGCATTCCACAGGACCGGCGGCGCACGTCCCTGGCCTTGATCGCCGTTTATCTGGTGGTGTGTTCGACTCCCTTGCTGCAAGTCCTCTATACAAGGACCTCCTGGCTGGCGGTGCTCGGCCTGGGATTCCTTTTTGCCCAAGGTTGGGTGCGGCTGACCTCGCTTTCGAAGCCGCTGCCGCGCTGGGGTTGGGCCGTTCTCGCCCTGGCCGTGATCATTGCGGTGGCGCTCAACGTGGGCGGCTGGATCATCTATCCGCGCTGGGAATCGAAAATCGAGGCAATAGTGCTGGCGAAGCAAGCCGGGAACCTCAGGCTGGATGAAGCCACGGCGCTGCGCAAATTCCAAGTGGCCAATTTCTCCAATGAAGTCACCTTCGAGAACCGTGAAACCGTGGTGGCCTTTGCGGGTTTGCTGGCCTTGGGGGTGTTTCTGCTGCGGGCACCTGGAGGCAAACGAGTCTGGCTTCATCTCATTCTGGTGTTGAGCACACTGCCCTTGCTCTGGTTCGGACAGCGTTATATCCCCATGCATCCGATAGGGCTGTGGGAAAGGATCCGCGCAGGCGGACCGGAACAGCGGCGGGTGGTGGAGGCCGTCCGGGAACGAGGCTTGCGTTTACGCGAAATCGCCCCCGGCTCGCATGAAATGGTTTTCCCGGGGGCGCTCAGCCAATTGTTTAAGGTGCATACGCTGCACGGGCACTCCTCGCTTGTATTGACGCATGCAGGTGGGATCACCAACGAAACTGGCGGATTTGATCCCGCAAATCATGACCTCGAATATCGCAGTGCGACGCGCGGGCTGGAGCGTGGCGACCTGGTTTGGAGCATGGGGACATCGCCAGCCCGGTTTCGTTGGGCCGGACCGGAAGAACGGCCAGTTTCCATCGTCGGGGAAACCTTGAACACCATCACCCTCAAGGTGGGGCCGGGTCCCGCCGGCGAACTGATTCGGACCGACACCTATTACCCCGGGTGGGGTGTGGCTCCGGGCTCCGAAGGCGTCTCCATGGCTTTCGAGCCGCCGTGCTTTGCGCGTCTGCAGGTGCCGGCGGATACGACGCATCTCCGGCTGGTTTACTCACCGCGCTGGCTGGGGGCGGGTATTTGTATTGCCGCGGGCGCCGGGC
>CAZCUL010000043.1:0-8105 GCA_964501475.1 uncultured Verrucomicrobiota bacterium
TTCAGCGCTATTCCCGGGCAGAGATGCGGGAAATCTGGACCGAAGAGAGCAAACTCGAGCTCTGGCTTAAGATTGAATTGCTGGCCAGCGAGGCCCTCTGCCGGGAAGGGCTCGTTCCGAAAAAGGACTTTGCCCGAATCAAATCGCGCGCTGCCTTTGATGTCGCACGTTGCAAGGAGCTGGAAAAGACGCTCAATCACGATGTTGTGGCCTTCACGACGAACGTGGCGGAGAACATTGGCGGGTCCGCCAGCCGCTGGCTGCACTTTGGGCTGACGAGCAGCGACGTGGTCGATACCGCCTTTGCCGTTCAGCTCGTGCGATCCGCCGCCATCCTGATCGACGACCTAAAAGCGCTGCGAAAGGCAGTGGCGGCCAAGGCGCGCAAATACCAGTTCACGCCCATGATCGGCCGGAGCCACGGCATTCACGCCGAGCCGACCACCTTCGGCCTGAAGATGGCGCTGATGTACGACGAATTTGGCCGGGCTCTGCAGCGTCTGGAAAAGGCCCGTGCGACCATTGCCGTCGGCAAAATATCGGGAGCTGTCGGCACCAATGCCCATCTTTCCCCCAAGGTTGAAGCTTTCGTGTGCGGCAAGCTCGGATTGCGCCCCGCGCCTGTCGCCACGCAGGTGGTTCAACGCGACTTGCACGCGGAATTCATGGCCACGCTGGCGCTGACGGGGGCGAGCATCGAACGATGGGCCACCGAGTTCCGGCATTTGCAACGGACGGAAGTGCTCGAGGCCGAGGAGTTTTTTGCCAAGGGCCAAAAGGGATCGAGCGCGATGCCGCACAAGCGCAACCCGATCACCAGCGAACGTCTGACAGGACTGGCGCGTGTGCTGCGCGGGAACGCGGTCGCGGCTCTGGAGAATGTGGCGTTATGGCACGAGCGCGATATCAGTCACAGCTCGGTCGAGCGGATCATTTTTCCGGATTCATGCACGTTGTTGGATTATATGCTGGTCACGCTCACCAGGGTCGTCGAGGGCTTGCTGGTTTATCCGGAAAACATGTTGCGCAATCTGAGCCTGACCCTGGGCCTGTGGCATTCGCAAACGGTACTCCTGGCCCTGATCCGGAAAGGCCTGACCCGGGAAGATGCCTACGAGCTTGTCCAACGCAATGCCATGAAAACCTGGGAAGCGAAGCATGCCTCGGGCAACGGCGCCGATTTCAAGACCCAGCTCCTGAGTGACCCGGCGGTGGCGAAGTATTTGTCGAAGGCGGACCTCGAATCGCTCTGCAACCTGGAGTTTCATTTTCGCCACGTGAAACACCGCTTTAAGCAGCTTGGCTTGTGACCGCCGGTGAAAAACCCCTCAGCGGAAAAGGAATTGTTGTCATTGGCGGCACGACCGGGCTGGGGCTGTCGGGCGCAAAGGCCTTTGTCGAGGCCGGGGCGCGGGTCGTTGTGGTGGGACGAGATGCGGCACGCGTGGAAGCGGCGAAAGCGACCCTGGGCGCGAACAACTCGGCGATGTCGGGCGACGCCACCGAGCCGGGAACCGCGGAGGCCGCAATTCAACGTGCGATTGAGCAGTTTGGCGGATTGCACGGGCTTTACCATGTGGCTGGCGGGAGCGGACGAAGCGAGGGCGACGGACCATTGCATGAGTTGAGCGACGAAGGCTGGGACCATACCCTGCGGTTGAACCTGACTTCCCTCTTTTACTCGAATCGCGCCGCCGCCCGGCACTTCCTCAGGCAAAACTGCGGCGGCACAGTGCTGAACATGAGCTCGGTGCTTGGCTTTTCGCCCTCGGCCCGTTACTTCAGCACACATGCCTATGCCGCGGCCAAGGCGGGAATCATCGGATTGACCAAAGCGGCGGCCGCCCATTACGCCCCGCACAATATCCGGTTCAACGTGCTGGCTCCGGCGCTGGTGGCGACTCCCATGTCCGAACGCGCCCAGGCGGACGAAAAGGTTTTGAAGTTTATCCGCAGCAAGCAGCCCTTGGACGGCGGACGAATCGGACGGCCCGCCGACCTGGACGCTGCCTCTGTTTTTTTTATGTCCGACGACTCGAGGTTCGTTACCGGGCAGGTGCTGGCGGTGGATGGCGGCTGGACGGTCAGCGAGGGGCAGGCCATTTAAGTTCCCGGCACACGTCGATTCCTATGGACCGCGCCACGATGATCCAGGCGATTGAACACGGAGCAGACTCGTGGGACGTCATCGTCATCGGCGGAGGCGCGACGGGCCTGGGAATCGCCGTGGACGCGGCCAGCCGCGGATATCGCACGGTCCTGGTCGAGCAGAGCGATTTTGCCAAGGGGACATCGAGCCGGAGCACCAAGCTGATTCATGGCGGGGTGCGTTATCTTCAACAGGGAAACGTGGGGCTTGTGTTGGAAGCGCTTCGCGAGCGCGGGTTGCTGACGCAGAATGCGCCGCATCTGGTCCGGCACTTGTCGTTCATCGTGCCGAACTACACCTGGTGGGAGGCGCCGTTTTACGGAATCGGATTGAAAATCTACGATCTGCTTGCCGGCAGACTGGGATTGGGGCCTTCAAAACATCTCTCGCGCGAAGAAACCCTCGAACGGCTGCCTACGCTCGAACCGGAAGGGTTGCGGGGCGGCACTGTCTATTACGACGGCCAGTTCGATGATGCGCGGCTGGCTGTTTCCCTCGCGCGGACGGCAGCCGATCACGGCGGCATTTTGGTCAACTATGCCGGCGTAACCGCGCTCGTGAAGCGCCATGGGCTCGTCCGGGGCGCGATCCTGCACGATTTCGAATCAGGCAGGGAGCATCAGGTGCTCGGCCGGGTGGTCATCAATGCCACAGGAGCATTCGCAGACGGCGTTCGGCGCATGGACAACCCCGAGGCGGCAGAGATGATCGCCCCCAGTCAGGGAGTGCACCTGGTGCTTGACCGAAGCTTTCTCCCGGGTGAAAGCGCCATCATGGTGCCGAAGACAGACGATGGCCGCGTCCTGTTCGCCATCCCGTGGCATGGCCGGGCTTTGATTGGCACCACGGACACGCCGGTGGCCGAAGTCGCGCTCGAGCCGCGGCCCTTGGCCTCCGAGATCGAGTTTCTGCTGACGCACGCGGCGCGTTACCTCACCAAGGACCCGCGGCCGGAGGATGTTCTAAGCGCCTTTGCAGGGGTGCGACCGCTGGTCAAAACGGACGAGACGCGTCATCCCGCTCTCGTTCCCCGCGATCACTGCATCGTCATTTCTGAGTCAGGCCTGGTAACTGTCAGCGGGGGGAAGTGGACCACCTACCGGAAAATGGCCGAGGATGCGCTGGATCAGGCCGTGATGGCGGGGGGCCTTCCGGAGCGGCCTTGCCGAACGACGCAATTGCGCCTGCACGGCTGGATGGAAAATCCGAACGCGACCGAGGCAGTGGACGGTTACGGCGCGGATGCCGCGCACATCAGGGCGCTAACCCGGGAGAATGCGGAGTGGAATGATTTGCTCCACCCCGCCCTGCCCTACCGGAAAGCAGAAGTGATCTGGGCGGTTCGGTCGGAGATGGCGCGGACGGTGGAGGACGTGCTGTCGCGGCGGACGCGGGCGCTCTTACTCGATGCAAAAGCGGCAATCAGTGTGGCGCCGGCCGTCGCGCATTTGATGGCGCAAGAGTTGGGGCGCAATCCGAAATGGGAACAGGAACAGGCGGCCATCTTCACCAGGCTGGCCGCGGGTTACCTGGTCGACGGACGTCCCGGCTGATTTAAAAGCGTTGCAAGAAGATTGAGCTTCTCATTTTCTTGCCGGCAATTTTCTTGCCGCTCAAGGTCCACGAGGATTTTTCGCCGAGCGCTGAGAGGCTCAGTTATCTTAGACACGAACCGTGATCGATTCCGCCCGGATTTGAACCCCGCCAGTTCCGGCGTCCTCCGCGTCGGTCGAAATCGCACAGAGCGGCCAGAGCTGAGACTGGGAGTAATAGGACCTAAAAAAAACTCAGAAGCGCCCATCTATCGTCAGCTTTAGGATATGGACTTTACAAGCTTGCGGCCGCGAGGCAAAAAGGAGGTGCATGACATGCCCTCATTGCCAGAAACGCTTCGATACCCCACGCGCCCTCAGCATTCATATTCGCCACCGGCACGAGCACTACCCAGTGGACAAAGCCTGGCAGGCTGAAAAAGCCCGCAAGGTGACGCAGCGGCGGGGGAAGGCAGCCAAAAAGAAGTAGCGGGCATTGTCTTTAGTTTTGAGACGTTTCTCCCTCTCTCCACGAGGAACGAGTGGAGAGGGCCGGGGAGAGGGGTGAGTCCATTTGAAAAGCAGGCCACGTTCTCGTCGTCGCGGGTGGGGGGCGGCGGCGGAAGTGACACTGAACGCGACGACGAGAGGAGGTGGTCCCTCCATCCCGCGAGGCCTGCGAAGAGTGATGTCGGTACGCTGATCCGAATTTCTGTCGGCAGGGGGGGGTATTTCCGCCTTGCGACTCTGTTCGGCGGTCCCTTACGCTTCCGGCATGGCACTCGTGATCACCCTGTTGATCGTGGGGGCAGTCCTCTTGGCTCTCGAGACACTGTTGCCGGGGATGATTCTCGGCATCCTGGGATTTGGGAGTCTGGTGGGGGCGGTGGTGGCGGCTTACTCGGAGTTTGGCACGCGGGGCGGGAACTTTGTTCTGCTCGGAGTCACGCTCGGCCTGGTCCTGGGCACGATTGCCTGGATGAGGTTTTTTCCGGACAGTCGTCTGGCTCAGCGCTTTGTATCACACGGCGTGATCGGGAACGTGGGCGCCGAGCAGCCGGAACTCCTGAACCAAACTGGAGTGGCCTACACGAATCTGCGGCCCTCGGGGACCGCCGTAATCAATGGCAAGCGTGTGGACGTAGTGACGGAAGGCTCGATGATCGAACGCGGCATGCCGGTCAAAGTAGTGGCTGTGGAAGGACTGCGGGTAGTGGTGCGGGCCGTGCCGGACGTTTCAACAGATTAACCGAATTCACGAATAGCTTAAGATATCTATGAATCAACTCTTCGCTCAACTTGGCGGGCTCGGCCTGGGAACCCTGATCCTGCTGGGACTGGCGTCTCTGGCGGCTTTGGTCTTCGTCCTGATCATGTTCAATTTTTTCTTCATCTGGCTGCGCGCCTTTGCCTCGGGGGCGCGAGTCACTTTTATGGAGTTGATCGCCTTGCGCCTCCGGAGCGTGCCGGTGGCGCTCATCGTCGATAGCCGCATTACCGCGATCAAATCCGGGATGAACCTTTCCATCGACGACCTTTCCACCCATTACCTGGCCGGCGGGCATGTGGAAATGGTGGTGCTGGCGTTGATTGCCGCGGGCAAGGCGGGGTTCACTCTCAGCTTCGATCGCGCCTGCGCCATTGACCTGGCCACGAAGGGAACCGGACGCACGGTGCTCGACGCCGTCAAAACTTCGGTTAACCCCAGAGTGATCGATTGTCCAAACCCGGCTGCGGGCAAAATGAGCATCGATGCCGTGGCGCGCGACGGCATTATCATTCGGGCTCGCGCGCGCGTGACCGTGCGCACCAACCTGGACCGGTTTGTGGGCGGCGCCATGGAGGAGACCATCATCGCGCGGGTGGGCGAAGGCATCGTTTCCACGATTGGCTCGGCGGACAGTTACAAGGACGTGCTGGAGAATCCGGACCGCATTTCGAAGACGGTTCTGGGCAAGGCGCTCGATGCCAACACGGCTTTTGAGATTCTCTCGATTGATATTGCGGACGTGGATGTGGGCGAAAACGTGGGGGCCAAACTTCAAGCCGAGCAGGCCGAAGCCAACAAGCTCATTGCCCAGGCCCAGGCCGAAGTGCGGCGGGCGGCGGCTGTGGCCACGGAACAGGAAATGATCGCTCGCGTCGCGGAAATGCGCGCTCGGGTGGTTGAAGCCGAAGCCCAGGTTCCGCTGGCCATCGCCGAGGCCTTCCGCCAGGGTAATCTCGGCATCATGGATTATTATCGCTTGAGGAATATTCAGGCGGATACAGACATGCGGAGCAGCATCGCCGGTCCTGAGGATGAGGGCGGCAAGCCGCCTGGGTCGTAAGAGGTCACTTTAGGCAGACGGTAAGTTTATGGATACGTTTATTACGCTTTTGGTCTTCGCAGCCATTGCGGGAATCTCCGCTTTGCTGCGGAAGCGCCAGGAAAAGGAAGCGCGAGAAGAGCAGCAGCGGGAAGAGCAAGGCGCGCCTGGCGCGCCTGTTCCACCACGGCGACCGGCCGCCAGTTGGGAAGAGCAAATGCGGCGTTTGCTGACGGGTGAGGAACCCGCGCCGCCTCATCCAGCTCCACCGCCGATTCCCAGCCGGCCGCCGGGCCCTGAGCCGGGCCGGTTGCCCTCCCCCACCCCGCCCATTATCCCGATGCCGAAGTCCGTCCCTCAAACGCGCCGGAACGTGATGGAAGAGGCGCGCGCGCTGCAGACATCACTGTTGGCTCAGGCGGAGGAAACGTATCGCCGAACCGCGGAGATGGCCAGGCAAACCCCGGATCGGCTGCGGCAGCCGATCAGACGTCCCGTCACACCGCCGGCCGTGGGCAAATTGCGATTCACCGAAGCCGAGCTGGCCGTGAACCTGTTGCGCGACCGCATTTCGATACGCGCGGTTGTTCTGGCGTCGGTGATTTTAGGGCCGCCCAAGGCCTTTGGCGAATAGGTCGAGCATGTGCTTTTTTGTCCGACGAGATTTCTTCCTCCGGCCGGGATGGGTCGGGCTGTTCTTTGCGGTTTGTTTTCAGGCCGCCATTTCAGAGATTGGGGCCGCGCCGAACGAACGCTGGTGGAAGGGCAACCTCCACACCCACACGCTTTGGAGCGATGGGGATGATTATCCTGAAATGGTTGCCGACTGGTATAAAACCCACGGCTACCATTTTCTGGCCATCTCAGACCACAACATCGTGCTGGAAGGGGTGAAGTGGATTTCGATCACGAACAACAAGGGCGCGCAGGCGGCCTTCGATCGGTATCTGAAACGCTTCGGAGAAAAATGGGTTAAAACCCGGGAGAGGGAGGGCACAAACGAAGTTCGGCTCCGCACCTTGAAGGAATTCGCGCCTCGCTTCAACGAACGGAACCGGTTCCTGCTCATCCCGGGCGAAGAGATCACGGATCGGTATCAGACCCGGCCGGTCCATTTGAACGCCACCAACCTGCGAAAGCTGATCCATCCCCAGGGCGGCGACAGCGTGCTGGAGGTGATGCGAAACAACGTCGATGCCGTCCTGGCCCAGCGGCGGGAGACCGGCCAGCCCATGATTCCGCACCTGAACCATCCGAACTTTGGCTGGGCGATCACAGCGGAGGATTTGATGCAGGTGCAGGGAGAGCGCTTTTTCGAAGTCTATAACGGCCATCCGGCCGTCCATAATTTCGGCGACACCAACCGGCCCGGAACAGAACGGATTTGGGACATCGTGCTCACCATGCGGCTGGCGCAGCTCGGCTTTCCACCCATGTATGGCGTGGCGGTGGATGACGCGCACAACTATCACGCGAGTTCGGTCAGGTTAAGCAATCCCGGCCGCGGCTGGATCTGGGTGAAGGCGAGGCGTCTCTCCGCCAAAGACATTATCGCCGCCATGGAAGCGGGAAATTTCTATGCCAGCAGCGGCGTGCGCCTGAAAGAGGTGCTTCGCCAAAAGCACCGGTTGTCGATTGAAGTCGAACCGGAGGCTGGCGTCGAGTATGTCACGCAATTCATCGGGACGTGCCGCGGCTTTGATTCGTCGAGCCGGCCGGGGATTCGATTTGAGGGCAGCCCTCTTCCGGTGACGCGGCGTTACAGCGAAGAAGTTGGGGCGGTCCTGGCCGAGGTGAAGGGCACGAGCGCGAGTTACCAACTGGAGGGAGATGAACTTTACGTGCGCGCGAAGGTTGTTTCGACGAAGGCCAAACCAAATCCCTTTATCGAAGGCGAAGTGGAGGCGGCGTGGACACAGCCATTGCTGCCGGCCGCCGCGAAATAGCCGGCTATGAACCGATCCGGACGGCGGCAATCGTGAAGTCGGTCGCATGAACAGAAGTTTGGCTGACACTAACGCGGAGGTTCTGAGTCCGCCTGCGGCGGAAACAGCGGCGCCAACTGTCGATGGACGGACCGCGGGAGCGCGCGCGGTCCAGTGGCAGGCGTCTCTG
>CAZCUL010000044.1:0-2613 GCA_964501475.1 uncultured Verrucomicrobiota bacterium
CAGCCAATCCCCTTCCTGCGAGAGCGATGCCAGCCGCGTGAGAGCAAGGTCGGGCTCGAAGTTCGGAATCATGCCCAGAAATGAGATGATCCGGCCGCAGCTTTGGGCCTGTGGAAACGGAAACGGTTGAGGGCTGGAAAGGAGTTGAAAGTCGAGATTTGTTGCGTGAACCAGGTCGCACACCACCGGATGACAAGGGACCGCAAGCGGCGCGGCTTCGGCGCAAGCGGTCAGGACCATGCCCGCAGCCACGTCCACCGGGCTGTAGCAGACCGATTTTCCGCGTTGGATGAGTTCCCGCATCAGGCGGCAATCCTTCCGCCCGCCGCCACAGCCCAGCCCGATCAGGTGAACATGCGGCGAGTGGAGCCGTTCCGCCAAAGCCGAAAAGGCGGCTTCATACATCTGCTCGCAGACCGGGTCTGTCCGGGAAGGAGAATATCGCTGATGCAGAGTGAGCCACTTCTGCGTTTGCCGGAAGCTTTCGTAATGAAACTTGGACTGGATTCGCCGGGTGCGCAGGGAGTCGCGCAAATGCTGCCAGACCTGCTCCGGGAATTGGCTGGGATGGAACAGAACCGAAACAGGGACAGCCGGCATGCCGCGCTCTAGTCCCGGACCTTGCGGTAAGTGTCCGCAACTGGTTTCTGGTCGCGCACCTTGTCGAAGTTCGAGGCAATGGTCCAGGAATCCTCCCGCAACTGATAAAGGGAGACGCGCTCGCCCTCGACCGGCTCGGCGGCGGTTTTGCTTTCGCCCGCCTTGATATCGGTTATGCGCATAGCTTGAAAGGGGCCCAGGTTTTCGAGGGAAACTTTGCCTTCGGCATAGAAGCGAACGAGCCCCTCCGCATCGGTGATGAGGAACGTCAAACGGTCTCGTTCCATGTTGATCGTTTGAGTGTAGGCCTGACCCTCGGCCGTTGTTTTGTTGACAGACCATTTGCCGATCAAGTCGCCAGGTTCAGCCGGGTTAGCGAGAGCGGGCCAAAGGAACGCGGCCGCCAGCAGATAGGGGAAGAGAATTCTTTTCATAGTCGTAGCCCGGTTGCTGTGACGAATTTTTCGACGAGCGCCGAAAAATTGCAAGCGAAAGCGGACCCGGCCCACCCGACCGAGAGGGGCACCGGGGCTTCGGTCTTGCCCCCGCGAAGCTCATTCCTATAATGCGCCGGTGCTGGATATCAGGTTTATTCGCGACCGGCCCGATGAAGTTCGCGCCCGGCTGGCCACCCGGGGGGCAGGGGAGGAGAATCTGATTTCGGAGGTGTTGAACCTTGACGAACGGCGTCGGAAGGCGCTGGCCGAAGTCGAACAACTCAAATCGCAGCGGAATCGCGTTTCCAAAGAGATAGGCGCCTTGATGGCTCAGAGGAAAACCGTCGAGGCGGACGCGCTCAAGGCTGAAGTGCGTGAGATCGGCGAGCGGATAGCGGCGCTGGACGGCGAAGTTTTGGGAGTCGAAAAGGAGTTGAAGCAGCATCTTTTGGGTCTGCCAAATCTTCCGCATTCCAGCGTGAAGGCGGGCAACAGCGCCGAGGAAAATGTCATGGTCCGCACCTGGGGTGAGCAGGCTGAATTCGAACGCAAGCCCCGAAATCACATCGAGATTTGTGACCAGTTGCGTTTGGTGGATTTCGCGCGGGGAGCCAAGTTGTCCGGCAGCGGCTTTCTTCTCTACACCGGCTGGGGAGCGCGATTGGAGCGGGCCTTGATCCAATTCCTGCTCGACCTGCACACGCGTGAGCACGGCTATCGCGAAGTTTCGCCGCCCTACATCATCAGTCAGGAGTGCATGGAAGGTGTCGGGCAGTTTCCCAAATTCCGGGACCAGGCCTACGCGGTTCAGGAGGGCGCGGACGGAGAGACGCTGGGAAAGCTGTATTTGCTGCCCACGGCCGAGGCGCCGGTGGCGAACATCCACCGGGAGGAGATTTTAAAAGAGAGCCAATTGCCGGTTTGTTATTGCGCTTACAGCCCGTGCTTCCGGGCTGAAGCGGGCGCGGCGGGAGTCGGCACGCGCGGCATGATTCGCGTGCATCAATTTGACAAGGTCGAGTTAATCAAGATTGCCCATCCGGACAAGGGCTACGAGGAGCTGGAAAGCATGGTGGGCCATGCGGAGAAGGTCTTGCAGTTGCTCGGCCTCCATTATCGCGTGGTGCTGTTGTGCACGGGCGATATGGGATTCGCCAGCGCGAAAACGTACGACATCGAGGTCTGGGCGCCGGGGCAGGGGAGTTATCTGGAGGTATCGAGCTGTTCGAACTGCGAGGATTTTCAGGCGCGCCGCATGAACCTCCGCTTCAAAAGCGAATCGGGCGAGAACCGCTTTCCGCACATCCTGAACGGAAGCGGCACCGCGCTGGCCCGTCTCTTTGTGGCACTGGTGGAAACCTGGCAGCGGCCCGATGGCGGCATCCTGATTCCCGAACCGCTCCGGCCGTATTTGGGCACCGAACTTCTTTCACCGCCTTGAATCGTGTTGATTTACAGTCCTGATCATTCGACGGAATGAAGATTCTTCTGGCGTGCAGCGAAATTCATCCCTTTTCCAAAAGCGGAGGTTTGGCGGACATGGTGGGCGCGCTGGCGAAATGGCTCGGCCGGGCCG
>CAZCUL010000045.1:0-2732 GCA_964501475.1 uncultured Verrucomicrobiota bacterium
GATGGCGGAAGAGTGCGAACGTGAAAGACGATTACCAGCTTGGATCGGCGGAAGAATGGCTCAAACATTCGAATGAAGAGCTGGCCGGCATAATCAGGAAACGGCAACGCCAACTGCGCGTTTACCGTTTTCTCTCGCTGCTGTTGCTGCTGGCGTGAACAGGGCCGCCGCGAAGTTGCCCGTTAACCGGTCATTCTGTGCGCCGCCCGCGCGAACGCGGGTCGCGGCAAACGCCTCGAATTCGCGCCCCTTGCATGACTTCGAGAATCCGGTCGTCCTTGCCGAGGAATGCCGCTAGGGAAACCGACTTCGGCGCTGAAAATGTGAAGTCATAGAATATCCTCCGGTTGGCCGCATTCTCGCCGTTCTTGGTCCGCGTGGTGTTCAACCGTTGCGTCAGCATCTCACCCGTGGCCGGGTCTTGATTATCGCACAGCCGCAGGAAGTCATCGGCGCGGACTTTGCCGGACAACCCGAGCCGTTCCGCTCCCAATCCAACCCATTCGCCTGCCACGCGCTGCCCCTCGTTGTAGTAGTCGCCGACGCAGACGTGTTCCTCGAAGTATTCGCGCGCGTTCTTCAGGTTGTATTGCTTCTTGGCGGTGAGCACTCATTTGACGTTAACCTCTCCACTCGCGGCTTTTGTGTATCTGATACACTGTTACACTGCTGAAAGGTGATCATTCCTTCCTGAAGACGCACCAGAAGAACCAAAACGTTCCCAGAGCACCGCACACCGCCGCGCCGAGGAAGTTGGCCTGCGGACTGATGCTCCAAAGCCATGCGCCGAGAAACGAGCCGAGAGTCACAACGCAATCGCGGATCAGGTAGTAAGCGCCGTAGGTTCGGGCGCGAAGTTCAGGCGCAGCCTGAGCAATGATGAGCGCCTTGCGCGCCGGTTCGCCAAACTCCTTCAAGCCGCGAACAACGAACGCCACGGCCAGCCAGGCAAAGTTGTGGGCGAACAGCAGCGTGATCGGGAACAGGGTGAAGAATATGAACGTCGCGAGCACGAACGGGCGCTGCCCGTGCTTGTCCGCCAGATGCGCGACCGGGATGTAACAGATCATCGCCGTGATCATTTCAATCGCGACGAGCCAGCCGAATTGTTCGGCGCTCAGTCCACCGTGGTTGATCGCCCACAGGATGACGAAGGCGTAAGGCAACCGTTCGCAGAAGCGGATGAGAATGTCGCTGACGAGCAGTTCGCGGAGCGTGGGATTGAACGACCTTACGACTGTGAAGAAGGAGTGTCCTGAATGGTTTGGCGCTGATGTCGCTGCAGTTTCCGTCGGCGGTTCGACCATGAACCATTGGAACATCATCGTCACAACGCTCAACCCGATGCAGCCCAGCAAAGCAAAACGCACGCCCTGTTCCCAACCATGGTTCGTGATGAGCCAGCCGCCCACGAGCGGGCCGACGATCATCGGCACGCGGCGGATCATGGATTGCACGCCCATACCCATCGTATGCCGGCTTCTATCGAGTGACGTGGCGATGACCGTGAACGTCGCGGGCAACGACAGCGCGCTCCACGCGAAGAACAAGAACGCGCCGAATACCAGGGCGAGCCAGTGTTGCCAGAGCAGCACAAGAACATAGCCCGCCAGCGAAAGCGCGTTGAACAGCAGCAACGAACGCCGCTGTCCCCAGCGGTCGGTCAGCCAGCCGCCGGGCCAGGCATAGACCGCACCAAGCAGCGTTTGCAGCGCATCGAACAGCCCGATGACGAGCACCGTCGCGCCCAGCGTTTCGAGATATTTTGGCGCGAAACCGAGCCAGAGCCGGTCGCCCGTGCCGGCCAGCACGAGCGCCGCCAGCAGCAACGACGTGTTGCGCCGGAGGGCGAGAAAATCCGAGATTCGTCGCCAACCATTCACGCTTTGCCCGCCGAGGCTACGCGGCGCTGGCACTCAGCGTAAAGCGCGTCATAGACGATCAACTCCTTCTCCAGTATTTCGTGGTCGTTCAACCCCAACGCACTGAATCCGAACGCGACCCAGCGCAGTCCCTCGCCCGCCGGATGCGGATTCGACGGGTGCGAATCTGCCGCCCGCACGATTTCGCCGAGCAGCACGAGCGCCGGATCGGTGAGGTTGTATTTCTTCAGAATGGAATCGAAGGACACATCTTCGCCGTGATGGCCGAGTTCGCAGCCCTCGATGTCGAACGGCGTCGCGCCGAGTTCACGGGCTTTGGCGGCAACCTGGTCGGCGGGCACGAAAATGAACTCGGCCTGCGGGTCAATGAACTTGCGGATGAGCCACGGGCACGCCACGCGGTCCACCTTCACTTTCTCGCGAGTGATCCACTTCATGGGACAATGAATATCTTGTAGATTAAACCGAAAACTCCCGCGAGCACCACCACCGGAATAATGTCCCACTTCCAGCGCGTCAGGCCCGCGAAGGCGACGATACTCACCACCACCGCATACCAGTCCACGCGTCCGGTTTCGGGCAGGACCACGTTTATTCCGAACCACACCGCGAGGTTCAGCACCACGCCCACGACCGCCGCCGTAACAGCCGACAGCGCCATTGTCAGCCGCGTGTTGTCGCGCATGCGTTCGATGTAGGGCGCACCCACAAAAATGAACATGAAGCTGGGCACGAAGGTCATCCAACTCGTGACGAGCGCTCCCAAACTTGCTGCCAGCAGCGGAGGCATGTCGCCGGGGTGATGGAAACCGCCGAGAAATCCGACGAATTGCAGCACGAGAATGAGCG
>CAZCUL010000046.1:0-2873 GCA_964501475.1 uncultured Verrucomicrobiota bacterium
TGCCTCCACTTTGAATTCGCGGAAGAGGCGGTCGCGAATAATCTCGAGGTGCAACTCGCCCATGCCCGCAATAATGAGCTGGCCCGTCTCCTCGTTGGTGAAACAGCGGAAAGTCGGGTCTTCCTCGGCCAGCCGTTGCAATCCCTCGGCCATCTTTTCACGGTCCCCCTTCGTTTTCGGCTCGATGGCCATGGAAATGACCGGTTCGGGAAACGTGGGCGGCTCGAGCAGGACTTCAAAATTCTCGTCGCAGAGGGTGTCGCCGGTGGTGATGTTCCTCAGCCCAACCAGCGCGGCAATATCGCCCGAGTAGGTCGTGTCCACGTCAATCCGCTTGTCCGCCTGAATCATCATGACGCGGCTGACCCGCTCGCGTTTGCGCGTGCGCGGATTGTAAATCATGTCGCCCTTCTTGAGCTGACCGCTGTAAACGCGGAAGAAGACCAGCTTGCCCACATAGGGATCGGTCCAAAGCTTGAAAGCCAGCGAACAAAACTTGGCGCTGTCGTCGGAAGGCACTTCCACTTTTTCCTCCTCATCCGTCCCCAGGCCGACTGCGGGCGGAATATCCAGCGGACTGGGAAGGTAATCGATCACAGCATCGAGGAGCGGCTGGACGCCCTTCTTCTTGAAGGCGGACCCGCACAGCACCGGCACAAACTCGATCTTGCAGGTCAAACGGCGAATGGCCGCCTTCAAGACTTGCGGCGTGACCGGTTTGTCTTCGATAACGAGCTCGGCAATCTGGTCGTCCTTGTTCGAGACCGCCTCGATCAGCTCCTTCAAGTATCGCTTCGCCGGTTCCTTCAAATCATCGGGCACCTCCTCGACCGTGTACTGCAATCCGATCTCGTCCTTGTCCGCGTAGAGGATCGCCTTTTGGTTGATAAGATCGACCACGCCCTTGAGGTGGTCCTCCCGGCCGATGGGGATGAAAACCGGATAGGCGTAAGCGCCGAGCTTGCGCCGCATGTCATCGAGCGCATTTTCGAAATTGGCGCCGGTGCGGTCCATTTTGTTGACGAACGCGATCCGGGGCAGGTGGTTTTGGGGGGCTTGGCGCCACTGGTTTTCGGACTGCGGCTGCACGCCGGCCACACCGCAAAAAACAGCGACCGCTCCATCGAGCACCCGCATGGAGCGCTCCACCTCGGCCGTGAAGTCCACATGGCCCGGGGTGTCGATAATGTTGACCCGGTAGGGGACGTTCAGGAAAGACTTGTAGGTGCCGTCCTCCTTCTGCGTCCAGTAACAGGTCGTGGCCGCGGAGGTAATGGTGATGCCCCGTTCCCGCTCCTGTTCCATCCAGTCGGTGACGGTGTTGCCGTCATCGACATCGCCCATTTTATGGATCAAGCCCGTATAAAAAAGGATGCGCTCGGTCGTCGTCGTCTTGCCGGCGTCAATATGCGCGGCAATCCCGATGTTGCGCGTGCGCTCCATCGAATACGGCCGATTCGGCGATTTCACTGACTTCTTCTCTTGCATTACCGCTTCCAAAATATTGATTTAATTAAAATTCCGGGAACAAAAACGCCCCGCTCTTCATTGCCGACGGGGCGCTCTTAAAGACGAATGGTTACCAGCGAAAATGGGCAAAGGCCTTGTTGGCCTGGGCCATCTTATGCACTTCATCGCGTTTGCGAATCGCAGCGCCTTGCCCCTGGTAAGCGTCCAGTATCTCAGCCGCCAGCGCCTCCTTCATCGGCACTCCTTTGCGGCCATCCGCCAGATTCACCAGCCATCGCAGCGATAACGCCATCTGCCGCTCGATCGCAACTTCCACCGGCACCTGATAAGTAGCCCCGCCGACCCGGCGCGGCTTCACCTCCAACCGCGGTTTCGAGTTGTCCACGGCCCGCTGCAATATCTCCAGCGGACTGGAATTGGGGACCTTAGTGGCAATCTCGTCAAAAGCGCCATAGACAATCCGCTCCGCCGAGCTCTTCTTGCCGCCTCGCATGACCGTGTTCACAAAACGGGTCACCAGCGCGCTGTGATAGCGCGCGTCTTCGGCCATCGGCCTCTTCACTGCTTGGCGGCGTCGCGACATCGATTCGGTTGAGAGTTAAAATGTTAAAAACGTGAAAACTGCTAAAAAAGTCAAACGTTGACTTCCTGCAAAAATCCAAAGGCAAAACTACGCAGCCGCCTTACCGGCGGCTGGCTTGGCTTCCTTCGGCCTCTTCACCCCGTACTTCGAGCGGCTCACCCGCCGCTTCTCCACTCCGGCCGCATCCAGGCTCCCGCGCACAATATGATAACGCACACCAGGCAGGTCCTTGACGCGTCCCCCGCGCACCAGCACAATAGAATGCTCCTGCAAATTGTGCCCTTCGTCCGGGATGTAAGCAATCACTTCGTACCCGTTTGTCAAACGCACCTTCGCCACCTTGCGCATCGCCGAGTTAGGCTTCTTCGGCGTCCGCGTCATCACCTGCAGGCAAACGCCGCGACGAAACGGCGACCCTTCCAGGGCCGGCGACTTGGACCCGCTCCTGACTCTTCTTCGCCCTTTCCGGACGAGTTGATTGATTGTTGGCATCGCCTAAATTGCGCTGTCTCAGCCCGTTCCTTCAAAACTTGGGAAACGGAGCGCGGATATTAGCAGAGGTCTTTTCCCATGCAACAAGTATTTCAGAAATTCTTTTATAACAATCCGCCATCCGTTTAAATTTCACTGCGTCAGAGGCTTACAGTAATCCGCTCGCTGCCTAAAAAGGGGGCGATTCGCCCGCAGGCCTCCTTTTAGCTACATTCGAACAGCCCAGGTCGCCCGACTTCGTAAGCGATTATACGACAGCCGTTTATAGGGGTGAGTCAAGCGCGGGCGAATTCCGCTTTCCAGGTGCGCCTCAGACACGGGCTCCCTT
>CAZCUL010000047.1:0-3554 GCA_964501475.1 uncultured Verrucomicrobiota bacterium
GCTGCGGCCGACGTGGTTCTCCCAAAGCCGCGATTGTGATTCATGAATGCCCAGCGACACGGCGCTGCCCATCGGCGTGCCATAATCCTCATCGTCGAGGCCCTGCTCGTAAAGGCCGTGGCCTGCCTCATGAAGAATCCCGTAGAGCGACTGCGTGAAGTCGCGCTCGTTATAACGGGTGGTCAGGCGGCAATCGCCCGGGCCCAGGCCGGTGCAAAACGGATGCGTTGTGGTATCGATGCGTCCCGCTTCAAAATCGAATCCCACCGCTTGAGCGACTTCGCGGTTAAAGGCCTGTTGCGCCGCCACCGGATAATCGCCCTGCAACAGGTCTGCCGGCACCGCCGCGCTCCGTTCGACCGCCGAGCCGAGCATGCCGACCACGGCAAAGCGGAGGTTGGCAAAGAGCGCTTTCAGCTCCGAGGCGCGCGCCCCGGGCTCAAATTCTTCGAGCAAGGCGTCGTAGGGCGATTCTTCGTAACCCCAGCAGTCGGCCTTGCGGCGATTGAGGTCCACGAGCTTTTCCAGATACGGCCGGAACCGGGCAAAGTCGGAATGGCGCCGCGCCTGCACCCAGACATCCCGCGCCAGCGAGCATGTGCGCTCGAACTCCTCGACCAGCTCAGGCGACAGTTTGGTCTGCCGATCATACGCGCGGCGCCACTCGCGGACATTGGCGGCCTGCTTGCTGTCGGATGCGAAACCATGTTCTTCAGAGGCGGCAATCCAGCCGCCTACTTCCGGAGCGGTGAACATTCGATGGGTCCACCCGCTTAGATAAGCGAGTTGATCGGCGCGAAAAGACACGGCTTTGGGCGGCATGAAGGTTTCCTGGTCCCACGCGAGCAGTGCGGCCGCGCTATTCACCGTGGCCATTTCCCGGGATCGTTTGAGAAGTTCCTGATAAGGCTTGAAGTCCGTTTCCATTCCCTCAGCGCAAAAACTCTTCGCCGGCCGCGTCGGCAAAACGCAGTCCAAGGTCCGTCAGTCCAAAGTGCCCGGGTTCAATCCGTGCCCAGCCTCTGCGAACCAGGCTCTCCATCTCCGGCGCCCAATCCGCGCGAAGATCGAAGCCGGTCGCCTCTTGAAACAGGTCAAACGGCCAGCCTGCATTCATGCGCAGGCCGAAGGCCGCAATTTCCCCGGCGCGGCGCAAAGGCGGGAGTGGATCGTGCGATTCGATGGCTCGAACGCCCTTCTCCAACTGTTCGCAATAAAGCTGGGTGTTGGACCAATTCCTTGTGCGCACGCCACGAACGTAGCCTGCGGCACTTGGACCCAGCCCGTAGTAAGAACCGCCGCGCCAGTAGTTGATATTGTGGCGGCAGGCCTGGGAGGGAACCGGGAGAAAATTGTCCCGGCCTGCCTTTTTTCTCGGAGGAGCAGAGCGCGGCAAAGCCGCAACCAAAGGCGCGCGGCTCTCCCCAGCCGCAGCGCGCCGGGCAGCATGGCTGGCGCCAGACTCCCCAGCGCTCCTCGCGTTCGCGCGCGCTGCGGCTGAAGACAGCCGCGCTCCGGTAAATTCGCGCGCTGCGCCACGGTTTCCAGCAATATCGATAGACGGGCAACCTGCGCTGCCAACCTCATGGCGCGCGAAGTTGGAAA
Source organism: uncultured Verrucomicrobiota bacterium (assembly GCA_964501475.1). Classification (GTDB taxonomy): domain Bacteria; phylum Verrucomicrobiota; class Verrucomicrobiia; order Limisphaerales; family CAZCUL01; genus CAZCUL01. The sequence continues at coordinate 1,606 of CAZCUL010000047.1, forward strand.
CTTCATATTGAATGAAACCGCCCGTGGCGGACCGTTCCACAAGCTCCTCGTACATCCCGCAAGCGAGCGCCTCATCCACCGAGAACTCCCCGGCCTCCAATTGTTGGTAGAGCGGGGTGTCCTCCTCGTAGGTCAGTTCGTAGGAGGAAAGATGTTCGCTGCCCAGGGAAATCGCTTCGACCAGTGTCGTCTGCCAGACGTCGAGGGTTTGGCCGGGAATGGCAAACATCAGATCGATATTGATGTTAGCGAAGCCGCCTTTGCGAAGCAGGTCGAACGATTTGAAGACCATCTGCCGGCTGTGAATCCTGCCGAGTCGGTCGAGCAGACCTTCATCGAGCGATTGGACTCCCATGGAAACGCGGTTGACGCCGTAGTCCCGCCACAACCGGGCCTTATCCAGGGAAACTGTGGCGGGATTGCACTCGATGGTCCACTCGTTGGCCCCGGTCAGTCCCAGCCGCTCCATAGCCTGGAGGACGGTTTGCCATTGGCTCAGGTTCAGGAGGGAGGGCGTGCCGCCGCCGAAGAAGACGGTGGCTGGCTGCAAGTCGGAGGCGACCAGTTCGAGTTCGCGAACCAGCGCTCGGACATAACGGTCCATCAGTTGGCCCTGAGTGGGTTCGGAATAGAAGGCGCAGTAGGCGCATTTGTGCGCGCAAAAGGGCACATGGACGTAAAGCCCTGCGACCGGGGAGCTGGCACGCGTTAACACGGCACCAACCTAACCCGCCGCCTTTACAACGTCGAAGCAAATCAGGGCCGCCGAAAAACGTCACGGGGACCGGTCCAATCGTCAGCGCTGGCTTCGACCGCGTTGGACGTTGAGGGCTTTGGGGCCCTTGTCGCTATCAATGATTTCGAAGTTGACCAGTTCGCCTTCCTGCAAGGTTTTGTAGCCGGTCCCCATGATGCAAGTATGATGGACGAAAACGTCTTGTCCAGTATCCTGGGCGATGAAGCCAAAGCCTCGTTTGTTGTCGAACCATTTCACTTTGCCACTGGCCATACACAATTTCCTTCCGTGATTGAGTTGGAAGCCGAGCTTATCCTTGGTTACTCGTTTTCGTGTACAAGGTCGCCCAATATAAATTATTCCAACCCCAGTACGACTTCTTAACCGGTGCGAGGCCCAACCGTAGGAACTCGGCCATTACCAGTCAAGTGCTACTTTCTGCAACTTCTTCAACTCTTCGGACCGGGTGCACGAGGAATTCTTCACTGCATAGATGAGAATCGCTCTCTCTCCTCCTGACGCCTCCTGACGCGGGAGAAGGGACTGTCCCTGGGTGGTTATCTATTGGCGGATCCGCCAGTGGGTCTCGCGCTTCGCCGCCCCGCGCTCCGGAAGCTGTCCCGACCGATTCAATCGGACGCTGCCGCGTTGAAGAACGATTTGACCCACCAGAAGATGTTTTCCTTTTCCACAACGCGCCGCATTCGTTGCATGCGGGCCCGCCTTTCCTGAAGCGGCATATGAATGGCCTCGTGGACGGCGTCCGCGGTCTGTTCGACGTCGTAGGGATTGATGATCAAGGCGCCGCGCTTCAACTGGTCGGCGGCGCCGGCGAACTGGCTCAGAATCAGCACGCAATTTTCTTCCAGGCTGCAGGCGCAATACTCTTTGGCCACGAGGTTCATGCCGTCCTTGTGCGGCGTGATGAGCGCAATCTCCGAGGTGCGATAGTAGGCCAGCAATTCCTCGAAATCCAATCCGCGAAAGATGTAATGGATGGGCACCCAGTTTCCAATCGAGAACCTGCCGTTGATCTCGCCCACCAATCGCTCGATCTCGATCTTCAATGCATGATATTTGGGAATGTCCGTGCGGCTCGGAACGACCACCTGGATGAACGTCACCTTCATGCGCAGTGCCGGGTAGCGCCGCAGCGCTTCGCCAAAAGCCTTGAGACGATCCGGAATACCCTTGGTGTAATCGAGACGATCCA
>CAZCUL010000048.1:0-4901 GCA_964501475.1 uncultured Verrucomicrobiota bacterium
CATGGCCCAGGCGCGCTTAAAGGAGTCACCCGCCGCCTGGGTGCAGGTCTTGGCCGCGGTCATCGCGGAAAACGATTCCGAACTCCTTCAGCAGGCTGTTGCTACAGCCAGGGTCCTGCCTGCGCCCAAGGCAGATCGCGAGGAACTGGCCTCAGCGCTCTTGAAAGTCGCGCGCGATGACGCCGTCCCCGAGCAAACCCGGCTGAATGCGATGGCAGCCATCCCGGGAGGACTAAAGTCTGTCGAACCGGACCTGTTCACGTTGCTTTCCCGGAACCTGGATGCTGCCAGGCCGGTCTCGATTCGCGCCACCGCCGCGGATGTGGTCTCGGGAGCGGATTTAACGAGAGAGCAGTTGCTCGATTTGACGAAAACGATCCGCGAAGCCAGCCCGCTCGATCTTCCAAAATTGTTGGCGGCTTATGGCAAATCCACCGACGAGGCCGTCGGATTGAAACTGCTCGATGCTCTGGGCGGTGCCAAAGCCGCCTCCGCCCTGCGCGCGGACCTGCTCAAACCCCTGGCGAAATATCCGGAGGCAGTGCAGCGACGCGCTGCCGAACTTCTGGCATCTGTGAACCAGGACGCAGCGCGCCAAAAGGAGCACCTGGAGGAATTGCTCACCTCGGTCAAGAACGGGGACATCCGCCGCGGCCAGGCGATCTTTAACAGCGCGAAGGCGGCCTGCGCCTCGTGTCACGCCATCGGTTACCTGGGCGGAAATCTCGGGCCCGACTTGACGCGCATTGGCCAGGTGCGCACCGAACGCGACCTGCTCGAAGCGATTGTCTATCCCAGCGCAAGCCTCGTTCGGAGTTACGAACCCGTCGTGGTCGCTACCGGGCAGGAAGAATACAGCGGCGTCCTGCGCCGGGACGCTCCGGACGAAGTGCTTTTGGCCACCGGCCCGGGCGTGGAAGTGCGCATCGCCAGAAGCGATATCGTCGAGATGCGCGCCGGGACTGTTTCCGTGATGCCTCAAGGTCTGGATGAACAGCTCTCGCGACAGGAATTGGCAGACCTGGTCGCGTTCCTGAAGTCGTTGAAGTAGCCGGCTCCCATCATCCCAGGAGCAGGCGCGCGCAGCGGTTTTAAGGGGACTGAGCTGCCGCATCCCCTCCTGAGGCGCGATAGCTCGCCACTACCAATTCGCTCAGCACTTTATCCGGGGCTTCGACGGCATTCTCATCGAGAACGAAGTTGGTTTGGCCGGTGTTCTGGGCGATCAGTTTCAAGCCAAATTGAAAATCCTTAAAACGTTCGCCACAAAGATCGCGCACCGGCTTGCCGCTTTGCGTAGCCAGGTTCACCAGCTTCTCGACCGCCGCATCGGTAAACTGGATCTGCAATCCGTGCGCCTCCTGAAAGCGCCGCGCGAAATCGAGCACAAACTGCCGCATCGTCACTTGCTCCTCATTCTCGCTTTCGGCCAGGAGCCGGGTCATTTCGTCCTTCGGGCTCTCTACGACCACCCGCGATACCACGAAGCGCCTCACATGGGTGGAAGGCAGCTCAAACTTCAAATCGCGAAAGGTCCTTTCGCATACCGTCATCAGCCCGCGCGCGCCGGTCTTCTCCTCCGCGGCCAGCTCCGCGATGCGCCGCAGTCCGCTATCCTCGAACAATGTCTCGATCCCATAGGCGGCGAATGATTCCTCGTACTGGCGAATGATGCTGCCTTCGGAAGTTTTTAAAATCTGGTGGAGGTCATCGACGTTCAACGAATGGCAGACCACCCGCACCGGCAGGCGGCCAATAAACTCCGGCTCGAAACCGTATTCGATGAAGTCGCGCGTCTGCGCCAGCTCCAGCAGCTCTTCCGCGGTCGGCGCCTTCTGCTCGCGGGCGGCAAACCCAATGGTCAATTCACGCAGCCGTTTTCGGGTGATACTCTCCATGCCCTCGAAAGCTCCGCTCACCACGAAGAGGATGTGCCGGGTGTTGATCGTGGCCGGCTGCTTTTTGCCTCGACCCTGGGTCATTTCCATCATTGCCTGGATCTGGCCGGCAATGTCGTTGGGAGCGCGCGCCGGCACCTCGGTTTCTTCCATCAACTTCAGCAGATTTGTCTGCACGCCGCGTCCGCTGACATCCCGCCCATGGGTATTGCCGGCCGAAGCGATCTTGTCGATTTCATCGATGTAAATGATGCCGTATTCCGCCCGCGCCACATCGCCATCAGCCTGTCGGACCAGATCGCGGACCAGGTCTTCCACGTCGCCGCCCACGTAACCGGTCTCGGAAAACTTCGATGCATCCGCTTTGACAAACGGCACGCCGATCAAGTCCGCCAGGCTGCGAATCAGATAGGTTTTGCCCACGCCGGTCGGGCCCATCAGAAGGATGTTTTGTTTGGCATAGTTCGGTTGGGCCTGTTCTTGCAGGGCCCGGCGCACGTGATGGTAATGGTCGCAGAGTGCGACGCTAAGGACTTTCTTGGCTTCCTCCTGCTTGATGACGAACCGATCCAGATACACCTTCACATCTCGCGGCTTGTAATCGAACTGAAACTCCTCGGGGGCGCTTTCCTTCTTTTCCTCGCCCTCGGGGGGCGGCGGCGCCGACTGAGGCGAGAAACCCATGATGGGAGAGCCCTTGAAATGCTGCCGCATCAAATCCTGCAACTGACGCTGGAATTCCTCCGGCGTTAACGGCCCGTTGAATGGTGCTTTACCCATGCCTGCCCAAGTTAGAGCACACACCGCTGCGGTCAACAGCTTTGGCTGGAGGAGTTGGAGGAGCGAATTGAGCCAAAAGTCGATTACCCGGGAGGGGTGTATTCTGAGCGATCTTGAGATAAAGGACGCCATGAACAGTGAATGAGGTATCATCGCCGACAAACAAGCTGTCGGGCCACGCTTTCCCGAATCTGGAACGAAACCGCAGAGTGGCTCCAAGAGTTCATTCGGCAGGAAGTGCACTTGCCTTGGCACTTCGGCGGTAGTCTTTCCCTCGGCGAGCAGCGGCTCGAAATTATGCCATGAGCCTGGGCGCTGCCTGCCATTTCAAGCGAGGGCTTTTCCGGTTGGCGGCGTTTAGCTATTGGTTTTGAATACGAAAGGAACCCAACATATGCACCTCAAACACGCCGCTTTCATACTTTTCCTCGCGGGAAGTCCTCTGATAGCCCAGGAAGCCTCCCCCACCCCCACCCCCAAAGGCGACCCTGAAGCCGCTAAGCCTCTCCCTTACTTTGAGTTTACGGGTGGCACTCTGCTCGGATTTATTGACGCAGTGGAAAAGCAACTCGGTTTTAATCTGAGGCGGGAGGCGTCGATCCCTTCTCACGCCTGGAATTTGGAGGTTCCCAGGTTGAAGATTTACCACGCTCCGGGCGAGGATTCATGGGTAAGTATTCTGATCACCTACAATGATATCTCCAGGGGCGCCGGGATGAACTGGGGAGAGTGGATTCTGCACCGCCAACAAATCAGCGGAAAGACCCACTACGCAGCCATCATCTTTCGGCCGCCGCCGATGGCCTCCTCGGAGCTTTCGGTCAAGGCCTTTCACATTGGGGCATTACCAGCAGACGAGAAACGGCTTCTGCGCGAAACCATTGAGGAGCAACAAATGCTTTTCCAGGCCGCGCATGCGGCGAAGTCCATCGAGGGCCGACTCTCGTTCGATCAAAAAGCTGACATTCTACTTGCAAGAGGCGGACCGGAATTCATCCAACTGGTCACCACCCTGGTCGAGGCTTTCAAGGAACGCGCCGCCGAAAGGAAACAGGTGGAGTGAGTAATGCGCTGCCACTGAAGCTGATCTCCCAGGCCGGGAATCTGATGGAAGCCCATGGGAAACCCAAAGGCTTTGCTGACCTCTCTGCCGCCGAGCTCTCTGTCCGCATCGCCGCTGGTTCTGACGAAGCTTTCGACCGCTTTTACCATCTCTACACCCGCCGCGTTTACGCGCTCCTTTTCAGCCTCACGGGCGGGGATGAGCACTTGACCCGGGACCTCCACCAACTCGTTTTTATCCGGGCCGCCCGCAGATTCCCGCGCTTCGAAAGCGAGGCGAAACTCTGGAACTGGCTTTCCGCGGTTGCCCGTCATGCGCTGCTGGATCACCTCCGCCAAAGCTATCGCCGCAATCAGCGCGAACAGATCTCCGCCGCGCCGCCGCTGGATGAACCCTCCCAGGCTCAAGAAACCATGCTGGCCCGGCTCGAAGCCGCTCTCGCCGAACTGCCTTCCGGAGATCGCGACCTGCTGAATCAATTCTATTTCGCCCACGAAAGTCAGGATGCCATTGCCGAAAGACTCGGCACCACCAGCAAAGCAATTCAATCAAAGCTCGCCCGCCTTCGCCTCAAACTTCGTTCACACCTGCTCAGGAACGCCGACCGCCTATGAAAGACAAAGATCAACTTTTCGAAGATATCCTTTGCGAAGGCGCGCGCTTCGAGCAATGCGATGCTGCCTCACGCCACGTTGCGCTTCGCTCATTCCGCCGCCGCCACCACCTTCGCCTTGTCGCCAAAGTGAGTTCCCTCGCTGCATCTGTCGCCCTTGCTGCCGCCCTCTGTCATTGGCCTAAAGACCCTGCCACCCCTGGAGCCGCTCTGGCGAGGACGTCCCCTGCCCCAGCCCAATCCCCTGAACCACCCGCCCTTCAAGAGGATCCCCTCCCCCGCGTCTCAGACGCCGAACTCCTCGCTGCCTTCCCTCCGGATTCCTGTTTCCTCGTCGAGGTTAATGGCGAACGCATTCTCGTCTTCCGCGATCCGGAACTCCGTAAGCGCTACTTGGAGTAGGAGTGCCGCTCCGATTTCCACCGCACGACAACCTGTCACAGAGGTCGCGCAGAAGCCGCTTCACAGGGTCTGCAAAAAGTGCTCGTTCATCCTGGGCGTGCTGTTTCTGTCCCAAGCGGATTACCAACGCCTTGGGTGTCCGGCT
>CAZCUL010000049.1:0-2813 GCA_964501475.1 uncultured Verrucomicrobiota bacterium
ACGCTCCCCGCGCTGCTCAAATGCTGGCAATGCACCCGCGCACCGGTCGCCTCGGCCAAGAGAATATTCCGCGCCACGATGATCTCCTCGCCCGCAGCCGGCCACCCTCGCAAGCCCAGCACGGTGCTCCAAAAGGCTTCATGCATCACGCCATCGCTCACCACGCTGTAATCCTGGCAATGATCCATGACCAGCAGATCGAACATGGCTGCGTACTCGAGGGCGCGCCGCATCAATTCGTTGTTTTGCACGCAATGGCCGTCGTCGGTAATCGCCACCACTCCCGCCTGCTGCAGGGAGCCAATGGGCGCCAATTCCTCGCCGTCAATGTTTTTGGTGATGGCGCCGGCCACGAAGACGTTGACCAGCCCCTCGCGAGCCGCCTTTTCGCGAATCAAGGCCACGATGCCGGCATTCTCGATCGCCGGCGTGGTATTGGGCATGCAGACGATGGAGGTGAATCCGCCCCGAGCGGCGGCGGCTGTTCCGGAGGCGATCGTTTCCTTGGCCGTCTGTCCAGGTTCGCGCAGATGAACGTGCAGGTCAATTAAGCCCGGAGCAACGACCAAACCCGCGGCTTCGAAACGTTGGCAATCCGCCGGCGGTTTGGCCTCCGCGCCGATGGCCTTGATCTTTCCGGCCTCGATCCAGAGGTCTGCCACTGTGTCGAAATCGCGAGAGGGGTCAATAATGCGGCCCCCGATGATGAGCAATGAACTCATGCGGGCCGGGAGGATAGCGGTCGCCAATTGACAAGGCAAGGCTGGCCACTAGAATGCCTTCCCGTTAGCGGGCGTAGCTCAATGGTAGAGTTCCAGCCTTCCAAGCTGGCCACGTGGGTTCGATTCCCATCGCCCGCTCCATTTTTTATAGCGTGGCGACGCTTTATAGTTTCAGAGCGAACGGGTGCGGCACAACGTCACTCTGCGACCAGTGCGGGCGCAGGGTTAATCGACCGTTTCCACGCGCCCGGGTTCGATGGCTATTCATCCTGAATCTGCTGGCCGGTTTGTCTTTCGGGCAGGCAAATGATGGATGGGAAGGTCACATTTTCTCCGCCCAATGGGAGAACGACGCCATTGCGAACTCCGACCGCCATTACACTCAAGGGGCGCGACTTTCCTACTTGACGAGCGACAACAGCACCCCGGGCTGGACCAGGCGCCTTTCCCGGGGCATTGCTTCGCTTGGATTCAACACTCTGGCGGAGAAACTCGGTTTCGAACTTGCCCAGGAGATGCACACGCCGCAAGACCTGCAATCGCGGGCTGTGGTCGAGGATGATCAGCCCTATGCCGGATGGCTTTACGGAAGCCTCATTTTGCAGCGGCGGGGGGAGACCCTCCGGCGCGGCTTTCCGGTAAAGGAAACAATCCGCCTGGACCTGGGCGTTATCGGTCCGGAAGCGCTGGCTGAAGAAACTCAGAAAGTCTGGCACTCGGACGATCCCGAGGGATGGGACAACCAGTTGAAGACCGAGCCGGGCGTCGTCTTGCGCTACCGGCGGGAATATCTATTTAAACGGCGCGACGTTGATGGTGGTTGGGACATTGTTTTGATCCCGCACCTGGCGGGCCGCGCGGGAAATGTAGCCGCTTACGCCAACGCGGGGGCCACGACACGCTTCGGTTTCAATTTGCCCAATGAATTTGCCGTGGGCACCACGCCGGCGCGCTTTGGATTTTATTTCTTCGCCGGTCTGGACGGACGCGTCGTGCTTCGAAACATTTTTTTGGAGGGCAACACGTTTCGGTCCAGCCATCGCGTCGATAAAAACCTTCTTGTGGGCAGTTACCAGATTGGTCTGACGCTTGTTCTGAAGAAGGTTGAGGTGCGGCTGGGCCATACTTTTCTCACCCGTGAGTTCGAGAAACAAAAGTCGAGCGATTCTTACGGTTCGGCAACCGTTGCCGTAAAGTTTTAGTTTGGTCCGAGGAGTTCCAGCCAGCCCGAGTTTGCAGAGCCAGGGTTACGGCAGGAGGGTGGTGCGGTAGAACTCGCCGGAGGGGGCGTTGGTCAGGGGGAACGTTTGGAGATAGAACAGCGTCCCGGAGCCGTCCAGGAATTCGAGTTCCGGTCCCATCAACCATTCTGCGGCGGGAAGTTCTTCGGAACTGTCCAAGGTGAACTGCTGATCAACCTTCCCGCCAAAAAGAAAGAGGTTTTGCACCAGACTGAGGTTCGTGCTCACCACCCGCGCGTAATCCAAAATGTTCACCGGGGTCAAATCCGGCACCACCGGGCTGCGCAGGATCAGGCCTTCCACGCCGGCCGCGAGCAGTTGGCGGCCATCGGTGGCAGCGGCATAAAGGGACTTGAAAGTAATGGTGCCGCGGTCGGTCCAATTCATGCCGTTTGTGCTGGTGAGCACGGTTCCCTGTTTACCCACCGCGAAGAAAGTGTCCTCGATCATCGCAACGTCGTGCAACCAGTGGGCCGTGCCGCTCGATTGCGCGTTCCATTGGATGCCGTTGCTGCTGGTCAGAATGGTTCCGTTTTGTCCCACGGCAATCAGCATCTCCCCCAGGCAACGAACCTTGTAAAGCCAGTCAGCCGTGTTGGCATTCTGCAAAGTCCACTCAACGCCGTCCGGACTGGTAATGACCGCTCCGTCGTCACCGGTGGCCACCAATCCGCCCGGAAAAGCAGTCACACTGGAAAGGAGCGCCGCCGTGGGAGTCAAACGAGGCGTCCAGTTCGTGCCGTCCGGGCTGGTGAGCACAAGTCCATTATCGCCGGTCACGACATAAAGGCCGTTGAAGAAGGCGACGCCCTGGAGGTCGTAGGCGGTGGGGCGCGGCTCGACGGCATGC
>CAZCUL010000050.1:0-2530 GCA_964501475.1 uncultured Verrucomicrobiota bacterium
GGTTCATTTGGCCAAACGTTGCTATAAGTGGGGCCGGCGCCGGGGCGGAGGCGCTTGTCACGAGCGCGCTGGTGCGGATTGCGATGGTGCCGGAAGCCAGCTACATCGGGAAACCGTTTCGATACTGGTTCTGGCGCCGGCAGAAAGTACCATGAGCCGTTTTGTAAATCTCGAATTCGGCCACGAGCACGAAGGGGACTTTGACCAGTCCCGGGCGGTGAAGGATGAGCGCTACTACGCGGAGCAGGCCCGCGTGGCATTCGAGCATGCCGATTTCGAGAAGGCGCTGCGCCACTATTCGCGCGTGCTGGAATTCAATCCCCAAAATGTCACTGCCTGGACTGGACAAGTGCAGGCGCTGATCGAGCTCGGAGAATTTCGCGAAGCCAAATTGTGGTCGGACAAGGCGCTCGAGCATTTCCCCAATGATCCCGAATTGCTCGCGGCCAAAGCCGTGGCGCTGGCGCGCAATGGAGACCTGGACGCCGCGATGGCCTTCTCGGACGCCTCGATTGAAGAGCGAGGTGGTTCCCCTTATATCTGGCTGGCGCGAGGCGACGTCCTGCTGGCCCGCGCCGAGAAACGAGCCGGTTATTGTTTCGACAAAGCCCAGGCGCTCGCCCCCGGGGACTGGTTCATCACCTGGCTCATTGCCCGCGTTCGATATTTTTATGAGCAATTCACCCTCGCCCTGAAAATGGCCCAGGAGGCGGTGTCCCGGAATTCGGCTCACGGGCCGCTCTGGCTGCTGATCGGGCTCTGCCAGAAAAAACTCGGACTGATCGGCCCCGCCCGGGAGTCGATTCGGCAGGCGCTGGAATTGGATCCTGACTGTCGCGCGGCCCGGCAGGCCCTCGGTGAACTGGCTGGCAGCGGCGCCTGGTCTCATCTGGCGGGCTGGTGGCGCGGACTATTCCATCGGTCCTTATGAACATTTTCGACAGGCTGCTCGCTTCGGCCAAAGAGTTGGACGCTTCCGATCTGCATATCATCTCGGGCGTGCCTCCGGCGTTCCGCGTCAATGGCGAAATCATTTTGGCCGACTGGGATGTGCTGCGGGAAAGCGATGTATCGGAAATCGCCTACGGCATCCTCAACGAATTTCAGCGGGACAAGTTCGAGCAGGAATGGGAGCTCTGCATCTCCCTCTATCACACGGTCGCCGGACGCGTGCGCATCACCTTTTACCGCCGCAACGGGCATCCGGAATTGAGCGTCCGCTTTTGCGGCGAAAGCATTCCCGGCCGCGAAGAACTTGGGTTGCCGGCGAAGGTCGACGAGCTGGCGCGCAAACCGAACGGTCTGGTGCTGATTACCGGGCCGACTGGCGCGGGCAAGACCACGACCCTGAACTACCTGGTGGATTTGATCAATTCCGAGCGCCGCTGCAAAATCGTCACCATCGAGGATCCGATCGAATTCGTGCACGAGAACAAGCGGGCCATTGTCGTGCAACAGGAGGTGCTTACCGACACGCGTTCCTTCCAGTGCGCTCTCGTCCACGTGCTGCGCCAGGACCCGGACGTCATTGTGGTGGGAGAAATGCGCGATCATGAAACGATCTCGACCGCGCTGGCGGCGGCCGAGACGGGGCATCTGGTTTTGGCGACACTGCATTCGCCGAACGCTTCCAATGCGCTCGAACGCGTCGTCGGGGTCTTCGAGGGCAACGCCCAACGCCAGATCATTCTGCAACTGGCGAACGCGCTCCAGGGCATCCTTTCCCAGGAGCTGTTGCCTTCGGCGGATCGCTCGCGCCGCGTGCTGGCTTACGAGCTGTTGCTGGCCAACAATGCGGTGCGCTCGATCATTCGTGAAAACCATCTCCACCAGTTGGAAAACACCATCCAAACCTGCGGGCGCGAAGGGATGGTTCTGATGGACAATTGCGTTTACGATCTGTACTGCAAATGCCTGATTACCTACGACACCGCCTTGAGCCGGGCGCGCCATGCCGAACGGATTCTGCACCGGCCAGCGTAAGACGGTGGAGATCCGAGTCCAGAACGGCCGGCAAAGGCGGACCTTTATGGGCAAGAAAATGCGAAGTTCAATCTTCTGCCCAATCATGTTCCTGCCATTCACTTATGGCCATTCATTGCGGCGATGCCGCGCTTCGCATTCATGGAAAGCCTCGACTTCCAACTTTGGACGCGCATTGTGGCCATGAACCCGGCGGTTCGGTCGGACCGCGCTCTTCTGAGCCGCAGCGGCTTGAAGGCGAACAACGCGCTGGTTCTCCCAAAGACCTTGTTGCGGCCAGAGCGCTGCGGGCCAGAGGCCCGCGTGGTGCGAAGCTTCGCTTCACATCAACCCGAAGGGTTGCCAGAGGGTAGCCGGAGGTCGAAGCAACGCGGAGACCTCCGGTCTGTGGGGAAACGAGTACGCACCCCAATGGGGTGCCAGAGAGCTTCCGACAAAGCCGTGCGGAGGAAATAGGCACTGCGGCGACACAACCTCATGTCGGAGAGAAAACTCTGGCACCCGCTTTTGGTGCACCGTCTGGCACCCCGCTGGGGTGCTGCTTCTT